>JANMCN010000147.1:0-43441 GCA_031361295.1 Acidobacteriota bacterium
ACGACGCGTAGAAACGGTTGCGGCGTTCGGTGAGCAGGTCGGTTTTCACCGAGTCCATCGTCGGCGCCGGTTGGGCCGGCGGCGCGTCTTTCGCCGTGGCCGCGGGCTTGGCCGCGGCGTCGGTCTTCTCGAGCACCTTGACGATCACGGCGCCCGTGTCGGTCACAATCGGGTCGCTGACGGCGCCCGCGGGGAGCGCGAACGCGGCCGCATCGACCGCGGGGCTGACCCCGACGTCCGCGATCGTCGCGCCGCGCGCGATCAGATCCGTCGTCTTGACGTCGAGGCCGGCGGTCCTGGCCGCGGCGTTGAAATCACCTGACTTCATCTGCGCGTCAACCGCGGAGGCACGCTGGCGGGCCGCCTCGACGGCCTTGTGCTTGAGCACCTCGTCCCGCACCTTCGCCTTGACCTCGTCCAACTTCGGCACGTACGAATCCTGCCGACCGGTGACCGTGATGAACGCAAATCCCTGCGGCGTCCGGATCGCGGCGCTGACCTCTCCGTCCTTCAAGTCGAACGCGCGCTCGGCAACCGCAGGGGCCATGCCGAGCCCGGAGATGGGCTCCTCCCGGCTGAACAATCCGGAGTCGCCCACCGTGAGCCCACGGGGCTTCGCGACGGTGTCGAAGTCCGCCGGCTTTTTCAGCTTCGCCGCCACGTCGTCGGCCGTCCGCTGCGCCTCCGACTGGGCCCGGTCCCACTTCAACTGATCCTCGATCTGGGCACGCACTTCGGCCAGCGGCTTCGTGGCGCCGGCTTTCTTGTCGAGCAACTTGATGATGTGGAAGCCGTACTGCGTTTTGACGAGATCGCTCACCTGGCCGGGCGACATCGAGAACGCCGCCTTGTCGAACTCCGGCACCATCTGGCCCTTGCCGAAATAATCGAGGTCCCCGCCCTTGGCCTTGCTCGCGTCATCTTCGGAGTACTGCTTCGCGAGCTGCGCGAAATCGCTGCCGGCACGCACCTTCGCGAGGACGTCTTCCGCCTGCTTCTTCACCGCGCCCTCGTCCTTGCCCTCGGTCTTGAGGAGGATGTGGCTGGCACGCACCTGTTCGGGGGTCGAGTACTGCTGCTGGTTGTCGTCGTACGAACGCTGGATGTCCTCAGGCGAAACCTGAATCCTGGCGCGGTTCGCCTGCATATCGATCAGGGCGTACCGCACCTTCCGCTTCTCGGGGATCTTCAGCTCGTTCTTGTGCGCGTCGAAGTACGTGGACAGTTCGGCATCGGTCGCCTCGAGGCCCGACCGGAACTTGTCGGCGGGAAACGACACCACGGCCAGCTTGACCTTCTCGTTTCGGCGGCGGAACTCCTGATCCACTTCCTTGTCGGTGACGGTGATCCAGTTCGTCAAGGCGGCCTGCAGCTTCTCGACGGTGACGCCGCGCCGCACCTGTTCCTCGAACTCGTCGGGACGGAGCGCCGGATTCTGCATCTGCAGCAGCTGCCGGTATCGTTCCTCGCCGATGAAGTGCCCGTTCTCCTGCAGCGCCGGCAGGACGGCGATCCGTTCGCGGACTTCCTCGTCGGTCGCCGTGATGCCCAGCTTCGCGGCTTCCGCCAGCGCCGTCTCTTCTTCGAGCATCTGCTGGACGATGCGCTGATCGATTCCGAGCTGCTTCAGCATGCGCTCGTCCACATTCGCGCCGTACGCCGACCGGTACGACTGCATCTGCTGCTGGTACATCCGTCGGAAGCGGTCCGCCGTGATGTCCCGGCCGTCCACGGAGGCGACCACCTGGCTGTTGCCGGCTCCTCTCGCATCGGTCTGCAGGAAGCTGGGGATATACAGAAGGATGAATGCCAGCACGACAACGGCCAGGCTCCACTTGAGCCAGCCCTTGTGTCGGCGCATCCGGTCGAGCATCGTCATGGTCTCTGGGCCTCTTTATCGCACGGGAAACCCCGATTATACGCCTCTCCGCCGAACGGACGCACCGGGTGGAGCCCGGCCTCGGCGGTCTTCCTGGCGGAGACGAAGGTTCGCCCCATGCGTGTCGTCTCGGGCGGAGCCACCTAATGTGTTATATTCTCGTTCGATAGAAGGACTTAGAGGGCCCCCCCATTCTTACAGGACGCAGAGCCGATTGACCGCGACTGGTCGGCAGCCTCGCGCCCGTCGCCCATCGAGCAGAGCCGTGTCCGCAGTACGCCGCGACCTGGCGGGCAGGCTGAAGCCGCTCCAGGCGGCCCTCAAGCGCCGGCTCGCCCGAGCCGATGTACTGGCTGACATGATCCGCGCGGTGAACTCGAGCCTCGAGCCCGAGAAGGTCGCCGAGGCCCTGCTGTCGCAGGCCTCCGACTGGATACCCGCGCCCGCCTGGCTGGTCCTGGCGGTGGACGGCGGCGGCCGGACGCGGCCCATGGCCGCCAACGGGCTGACGCCGCCGCTCGAATCCTGCGCGCACGCCGTCGGGCACTGGGTCATGCGCAGCGGAGAGGTGTTCACGTCGGCGAGCGTGGGCCAGGACCGTCGGGTCGCCGACAAGGCCGAGGTGGCGGCGCTCGGATTCCCCCTGACGTGCCGGGGACGCACGATGGGCGCCCTCGTGGCCGTCGATCGGGTGCGTGCGCAGACGGCGCCGAAGTTCACCGCGTCAACGATGACGGCGCTGCTGGCGGGGATCGAGCCGGGCGCGATTGCGCTCGAGGGCGCGCTCCGTATTCAGCGCGCCGAGGCGCTGTCGGTGACGGACGACCTGACGCAGCTGTACAACTCGCGGTTCCTGTCGCAGGTGCTGCGCCGCGAAACGAAGCGCGCCTCGCGAGGTGGACGGCCGCTGTCGCTGCTCTTCGTCGATCTCGACGGGTTCAAGAGCATCAACGACACGCACGGCCACCTGTTCGGCAGCCGCGCGCTGGTCGAGGCGGCGAACGTCATCCGCGCGAGCGCGCGCGAGACAGACATGGTCGCGCGGTTCGGCGGAGATGAATTCGCGCTCATCCTCCCGGATACCGGGAGCGAGGGTGCCGCCGCGGTGGGCGAGCGCGTCCGCGAGCGCATCGCGGCCTTCCGGTTTCTCGAGGGGGACGGGTTGTCGATCCAGCTGACCGTCTCGGTGGGCGTCGCCACGCTGCCGGACGTGGCGGCGTCGGCGGACGGTCTCGTCCAGGCGGCGGACGAAGCGATGTACTGGGTCAAAGATCACGGCAAGAACGGCCTGCACGTGTCGGGAAGCTGAGCCTGCCGGCGTCCGCATCTGAGTGTCCGGTTCCTGGCGCGCACGTCAGCCACCGCCCGGCGTTCTGCAACTGAAGGAGCTATCGGTGAGTCTGCGTTCTGTTTTTTCTCTGTTCTCGAGCGATCTCGCGATCGATCTCGGCACGGCGAACACCTGCGTCTACGCGCGGGGCAAGGGCATCGTCGTCAACGAGCCCTCGATTGTGGCGATCAACAAGGTGAATGGCCGCATCGAAGCGGTCGGCAAGGATGCGAAGGACATGCTGGGCCGCACGCCCGGCAACATCGTCGCGATCAAACCGATGAAGGACGGCGTCATCGCCGACTTCGAAGTCACCGAGAAGATGCTCACGTACTTCATCAAGAAGGCGCACAACCGCAACGTGTGGGTGCGCCCCCGCATCGTCATCGGCGTCCCGTCGGAAATCACGCAGGTGGAGAAGCGGGCGGTGAAGGACAGCGCGTACCGCGCCAAGGCGAGCGAAGTGCACCTGGTGGAAGAGGCGATGGCGGCGGCCATCGGCGCCGGCATGCCGATCACCGAGCCGTCGGGCAACATGATCGTCGACATCGGCGGCGGCACGACGGATATCGCGGTCATCTCGCTCGCGGGCATCGTGTACAGCAAGGCGGTGCGGGTCGCGGGCAACGAGATGGACGAGGCCATCATCCAGTACATCAAGAAGACGTACAACCTCCTCATCGGCGAGCGCACGGCAGAAGCCATCAAGATGGAGATCGGCTCCGCGTTCCCGCTCGACGAACGCATGACGATGGAGATCAAGGGACGTCACCTGATCGAGGGGGTCCCGAAGACCATCACGATCTCGGACGAAGAGATCCGCGAGGCGCTGGCCGAGACCGTCAACGTCATCGTGGACGCCGTCCGCGTCGCGCTCGAGCGCACGCCGCCCGAGCTGTCGGCCGACATCGTCGATCGGGGCATCGTGCTGACCGGCGGCGGGTCGATGCTGAAGAATCTCGACAAGCGGCTGCGCGAGGAGACGGGGCTGCCCCTGGCCATGGCCGAGGACCCGCTGTCCTCCGTCGTCCTCGGCGCCGGCAAGATGCTGTCGGACTTCAACCTCCTGAGGAAGATTTCGATCGACTAGTCCCAGCCTCCAGCTTCCAGCTTCCCGCTTCCAGCTAGGTTCCAGTCTCCGGTTCCGGGGACGTCGCATCTAGCGGAAAGCGACAGCTGGGAGCTGGGAGCCGGGAGCCTGAAGCTATGTTAGACATCCGCCGCCGCACGGGCGTTCTGCTGTTCGTCCTCACGATCGGGCACATCTTCCTGATTTCGGTGCAGGTGCAGTCGAAATCCGGGGTGCCGGTGCTCGAGGCGATGACGTTCGGCGTGTTTGCGCGCGTGCAGCAGGGCACCTCGAGCGCGGTCCACGGCGGGCGTGGATTCTGGGCCAACTACGTCGCGCTCCGGGGCGCACGTGCCGAGAACGACGCGCTCCACAGAGAGGTGGCGGACCTCGAGGTCCGGCTGCAGGAGCAGCGGGCGCTCGCGCTTCGCGCGTCCCGCCTGCAGGCGCTCCTGGATCTCAAGGCCGGCACGCCGCTGCCGACCATCGCGGCGGACGTGATTGCCGGCAACCCGAACCCCGGGATGCGGACGCTGACCATCGGGCGCGGCACGGCTGACGGCGTGGAGGCCGACATGGCCGTGATCGCGCCCGCCGGGATCGTCGGTCGCGTGGTCGGGAGGCCCGCATCGCACGCCGCGCGCGTGCAGCTCCTCATCGACCGCTACGCCGCCGCGGGGGCCGTCACAGAGCGCACGCGTGCCGGCGGGATGGTCGTCGGCCTCGAGAAGGATCCGCCACTCACCATGGATCTCGTGTCGAATCTCGCCGACGTCAAGCCCGGTGACGTCGTCGTGGCGTCGGGTGTGGACGGTATCTACCCGAAGGGGTTCCGAATCGGACAGGTTGAAATCTCCGAGCGCGGCGCCCAGTTGTACCGGACGATCACCGTACGGCCCTCCGTGAATTTCTCGAACATCGAGGAGGTCCTGGTCGTGCTCGTGCCGGCGCGCGCGGCGACGGCCGACGCCGACCCTGCCCCGGCCGCCGTCCTGCCCGTACCGGGGCCCAAAAAGTGAGGACGGTTGGGGTTCTTGCGGCGCTGGCGGTCGCCATTGTCCTGCAGGCGACGCTATCGGGGATGTGGATGTCGGCCGGCACGCGCGTCAACTTCGTGCTCGTCGCCGTCGTGTACGTCGCGCTGGCCTTCGGCGCCGTCACCGGCCTCCTGGCCGGAACCGCCGGTGGGCTCGCGCAGGACGCGCTGGCCGGCGGCCTGGTCGGCGTCGGCGGGCTCTCGAAGACCCTCGTGGGGTTTTTCGTGGGCGTGCTGGGTGCGCAGTTCATCGTCTCGCAGCCGATCCCGAGATTCGTGATGTTCGTCGGCGCGACCGTCGCTCACGAGCTCATCTTTCAGGCGCTCTACGCGCTCGTGGAGTCCCGCGCCTTCACCGTCCAGTATTCGGCGCTGCTGATCCAGGCCCTGGTGAACGCGACGGTCGGCGTGCTGGCGTTCGAGGTCGTCGAGGGGGCGCCGGGCATTCTGCAGCGGCGCCACTCGCGCGGTACGGTGTTCGGGCGCAGGCGGTATTAATCTAAGATGGATCCGTTCGGGATCCAGGACGGCCGTTTCCGCGACGCGACTAGAAAGTATGTCCAGCCCTGCCCTCATGCCGGACGATCGCCGGAGCCTCACGACGAGGCTCACGGTGATCCAGTACGTCATCGCCGTGTTCTTCGCGGCCCTCGCGGTCGGGTTCTGGATCTTCCAGATCGCCCAGCATGAGAAGTTCGCGGAAATGGCCGAAGAGAACCACCTTCGGCGGTTGCCGCTGCCGGCGCCCCGCGGGGTGCTGTTCGATCGGAACGGCAAGGTCCTCGTCGAGAACCAGAACAGCTTCAACATCGCGCTCCTGCGCGAGCAGACGAAGAATCTCGACCAGACGCTCCGCACGCTCGCGCTGGCGACCGGCGCGGACGAGGCACAGCTGCGCGAGACCGTCAACCGCCGGCGCAAGGATCCCAGCTACCGCCCGATCGTGCTCATCTCGAACGCGACGCTCGAACAGGTCATTGCGGTGCGCGCCCGCAAGTGGGAACTGCCCGGCATCGAGGCGCGTCCCGGCCCGTCGCGACGTTACCCGGCCAACGACATGGCGGCGCACCTGTTCGGCTACGTGACCGAGGTGACCGAAGCCCAGCTCCAGAAGGCGGAATACCAGGGTGTCGAGTCCGGCGATCTCGTCGGCCAGGCCGGCGTCGAGCAGGCGTACAACCGGATCCTGATGGGCTCGGAGGGCAACCGCGCCGTCGTCGTGAACAGCCTTGGCCGGGAGATCCAGGAGCTCGAGAAACAGGACCCCGTCGAGGGCCAGCGGCTGCAGCTCACGATCGACGCCGACCTGCAGAAGGCCACCGACGACGCCTTCACGGCGTCGGGGTTCAATGGCGCGGCGGTGGTGCTCGATCCGCGAACGGGCGCGGTCCTGTCGTTCACGAGCCGCCCGGCGTACGACCCCAACGCGTTTGCCGCGGGCATCGATCGCGCGACCTGGGCGAAGCTGAACACGGACGAGCTCAGGCCGCTCCAGAACCGCGCGCTGCAGGGGCGATACTCACCGGGATCGACCTTCAAGATGGCCGTCGGCCTCGCCGGGCTCGAGGAGGGTGTGATCACGCCGAGCTTCCAGGTGCACTGTTCAGGCGGCGCGACCTTCTACGGGCACCACTTCGGCTGCTGGAAGAAAGGCGGGCACGGGACGGTCGATCTCCGCCACGCCATCGAGCAGTCGTGCGACGTCTACTTCTACACCGTCGGCAACATGCTGGGCGTGGACCGGATCAACAAGTGGGCGACGCTGTTCGGCCTCGGGGTGAAGTCGAACATCGATCTGCCGAACGAGCTCGTCGGTCTCGTGCCCTCGACGGAGTGGAAGAAGACGCAGAAAGAATCCAAGTGGTACGCCGGCGAGACGATTTCGGTCGCGATCGGCCAGGGGCAGGTCGCGGTGACGCCGGTGTCGATGGCGGTGTACGCGGCCAAGCTGGCCAACGGCGGCACCCGCATCACGCCGCATATCGTCAAGGCGGTGGACGACGGGACTGGCCGGAAGCCGGTGCCGCCGCCGGCGCCCCAGTCGAAGGTTGACGTCACGCCCGAGAAGCTTCAGGCGATCCGCGACGGCATGTGGGGCGTCGTGAACGGAGGCGGCACAGGCGGCCGGGCCCGCATCGAGGGGCACGACGTGTGCGGCAAGACCGGCACCGCGCAGGTGATCTCGAACAAGGGCCGCGTGGCCTCGAGGGGCGGGCGTGACCTGCGCGACAACGGCTGGTTCGTGTTCTTCGCGCCCCGCGATCATCCCGAAATCGCCGGCGTCGTGTTCCTGGAGCACGGCATCCACGGCCCCAACGCAGCGGCGCTGGCGCATCACATTCTCGCCACGCACTTTGCGATCCAGGACGGCAAGCCGCTGCCGCCTCCGCCCGCGCACGAAGATCTCCGCCTGGACTACAAGGATCCCTACGCCCGCAGTGGCAGCGCGCCCGCGGGCGGCGGCAACTAAGCGATGTTCGAACGGCGCCTGTACTTCCACATCGACTGGCTGCTGCTCGGGGCGGTGCTCCTTCTGGCGGGCGTCGGCCTGACGATGATCTACAGCACGACCTACGTGCATCTGCCCGGGGGGGGCGGCCACCCGGGCGGCCGTTTCTGGGTGCAGCTGTATGCCGTCGGGCTGGGCGTCTGCGCGCTCATCGTGTTCCTCGCGCTCGACTACCGCTTCCTTGCCGAGCATTCGCTGTTCCTGTACGCGGCGCTCGTCGGCCTGCTCCTGTATGTGCTCATCGGCGGCGTTCGTGCCGGCGGGTCCACGCGATGGATTTCGCTCGGCGTCTTCAATCTCCAGCCCTCGGAATTCGGCCGGATGGTGCTCGCGCTGATCCTGGCCATGTACTTCGGGGAGAACCGCCGCGGCGCGCGCAACTACAGCGATCTCCTCGTCGCCGGACTCTTCTTCATCGTCCCGTTCCTCCTCATCGGCAAACAGCCGGACCTCGGCACCGCGGTCACGCTCATCCCTGTCTGTTTCGGCATCGCGTTCCTGGCCGGCCTGCGCGTGCGGCTGATCGCGGTGGTTGCCATCGCGGCGGTGCTCCTGGCGCCGGTCGCGTGGAAAGTCGCCCTCAAGGACTATCAGAAATCCCGGATCAACACCTTCCTGGATCCCGAGCAGGACGCGCGCGGGCGCGGATACCAGCAGATCCAGGCCCGGATCACCGTCGGCTCCGGCGGCTTCAGGGGCAAGGGCTTCATGAACGGCACGCAGGGCACGTACAAGTTCCTGCCCGTGGCCGACAACGACTTCATCTTCTCGGTCCTCGCGGAGGAGCACGGGTTCGTCGGGGTGCTCGTCGCGCTGGGGCTCTACCTCTTCGTCATCATCAGATCGCTCGAGGCGGCCCGGCTCGCGAAGGACCGGATCGGCGCCTACCTGGTGGGAGGGATCATCTCGGGCTTCGCCTTCCAGGTGATTTACAACGTCACGATGTCGGCCGGACTCGCGCCCGTGAAGGGGCTCACGCTGCCCCTCATGAGCTACGGCGGATCATCGATGATCGCATCGCTCGCAGCATTCGGACTCGTCCTCAACGTGAGGATGCGCCGGTTTACGAACTGACGGGGACTGATGGCGCTTCTGCTACTCGTGGTCGTCGCGTGCTGGCTGGCCGGGCGCATGCCCGGCGCAGCCCCGACGCACGCGTACGCGAGGCGCGCGCCGGACCCCATGCATTTCTGGAGTTCCAGTCATGAACAAGGAGATGATCATCTGCTCGGGGGATCACGACACGCGCGTCGCCATCCTCGAGGAGGATCAGGTTGTCGAGATCTTCATCGAGCGCGAGCGTCAGCGCGGGGTCGTCGGCAACATCTACAAGGGGCGGGTCTCGAAGGTCCTGCCCGGGATGCAGTCCTCGTTCGTTGACATCGGGCTCGAACGCGACGCCTTCCTCTACGTCACCGAAGTCGTCAACACCGTCGAGGAGTTCGACCGGCTCGAGTCCGGCGACGAAGAAGAGGGCCTGACAGCCGTCCCGGTCGCCGAACCCGTCCTCGCCGGGGAAGGGCATGAGCCGGAAGCGCCGGTTCCGGCCGTGGATGACCGCGGCGCCGAAGCCGCGGCGTCAGCCGGTCACCCGTCGTCGTCGCGCGGCGGCCCCCGGGGTGGAGAGCGCGAGCCCCAGGCGAAGATCGAAGATCTCCTCAAGGAAGGGCAGGAGGTCCTCGTCCAGGTCGTCAAGGAGCCGCTCGGCACGAAGGGCGCACGGCTCACGTCGCACGTGACGATGCCGGGCCGGTTCCTCGTCTTCATGCCGACCGTCGATCACGTGGGCGTCTCGCGAAAGATCGAATCGCGCGAGGAGCGCGCCCGCCTGCGGGGCATTGTCCGGGAGTTCCGCGAGGAGCACGGCTTCACCGGCGGGGTCATCATCCGGACCGCCGCCGGCGGACGCTCGAAAGAAGACATCGTCAGCGACCTCGCCTACTTCCATCAGGTCTGGACCGAGATCCGACAGCGCATGGAATCGCGGCGCCCCCCGGCCGTCCTCTTCCAAGAACAGAGCCTCGTCACCAAGCTCCTGCGCGACCTCCTCACCGAGGATTTCTCCGCGATCCGCATCGACAACGAGCAGGAGCATCGCCGCGTCGTCGCGCTCATCGAGCGCATCATGCCGGCACTGCTGCCCCGCGTGAAGCTGTACACGAAGGAGTTCCCGATCTTCGAGGAGTACGGCGTCCAGGCCGAGATCGACAAGGCGCTGCGGAGCAAGGTCTGGCTGAAGTCCGGGGGATACCTCGTCATCAACCAGACCGAGGCGCTCGTCGCGATCGACGTGAACACGGGGCGCTACGTCGGGAAGCGGACCGGCCGGCTCGAAGACACGATCGTCAAGACGAACCTGGAGGCGGTGAAGGAGATCGTCCGGCAGCTGCGGCTGCGCGACCTCGGCGGGATCATCGTCCTCGACCTCATCGACATGGAGGAGAAGAAGAACCGGCAGAAGGTGTTCCAGGAGGTCGAGAAGGAACTACGCCGGGATCGCTCGCCGTCCAAGGCGCTGCAGGTGTCGGACTTCGGACTCGTCATCGTGACCCGCAAGCGCGTGAAGCAGAGCATCGAGCGGCAGCTGACCGATCCGTGCCCGTATTGTTCCGGTTCGGGGTCCATCAAGTCGGCGTCGACGATCTGTTACGAAATCCTGACGGAGATGAAGAAGCTCGGGAGCGACCTGGAAGGACAGGGAGTCGTCCTGCGGGTCAACCCTGACATTGCCAGGGCGCTCAAGGAAGAGGAAAGCGCCGTCCTGCGGGACATGCAGCAGACGCTGGGGAAGGCCATCACCATCAGGCCCGACACGCACCTGCACCACGAGCAGTTCGACGTGATGGCTGTCTGAATCGACGTCGCGGTCGGGGGCCAGCCTTCCGACCGCGTCGTGGCGCCAGGAGGGGCCGGGGCATCGAGCCCCGGCCGCCGCCGGATCGATCAGGCCTTGGTCGCCGCCCCGGTGGGGAGGTGAATCAGGTACAGATTGCCGGCCTTGTTGATCCAGACGCGCAGGTATTCGTTGCCGCGCAGCATCTGGACTTTCGACATCCCGGCAGCGGGCGGCGCATCCTTCACGACCGTCTTGACTTCCGCCTGGGGGACGATGCTGACGACTTCGCGTCCCTTCACCGTGCCCTTCTGCACGAATTCGACCCAGCGCTCGACGTTCTTGCTCGCACCCACCGCATCGGGCTTGGCTTCCTGCGCCGTCAGGCGGACCTGGTACGTGCCTGCCGCCAGCGGCTTGCCGTCCGCGGTGACCGCCTTCGTCAGATGCACGGTTCCGAGGGGAAGATCGCCCGTAGGGGCCGCGGGGGCTGTTGCCGTCGCCGGCTGCTGGTTCGGCGCCGTGTGCTGAGCGAACGCCGGCACCGCCATCAGCGATCCGGCCAGAAGTCCCACCGCCACAAACTGGTTTCTCATAACGACATTTCTCCTGACAGCGTCGAATCCAACAGTCGCCCGGGTGACGTCGAACCGGGGAGGCCGCTGCCCCCGCAATTATAGGTGCAACAGGGCGGACCTCGGCTCGGGAACTGTCATAGCAATCAGGGTGCCAGACCGCAGACCGTCAAAGACTGCCATTTTGGGTGCGGACTTGCGCAGCGTTCCCGCTGCGCCGCCCCCGGCGTTGCGAAATGCGACAGTCGGTCCGGGGCGCCCGCGGGGTCAATGCTTCGCCACCACGATGCTGCCGGAGAATGTCGTGAGGTTGACGACGGCGCTGCCGTCGCCAAACATCCCGCGCAGCGTCCGATGGCGTCCCGGTGCCTCGTCCGGATCGCGGTCGCCGGTCTTGAGGGGCAGTTCGGAACGGACGGACCCGCTGAACGAGCTCGCCTCGAGCTCGAAACCGGTGCCTGATCCGACCGAGAGCCGCACGTCTCCTGAGTGCGACGTCAGCTCGTAGCGGCCGCTCTTGACGAGCGTCCCGCTGTACTCGACGTTCCCACTCACCGAGTGCCCTTCGAGGCGCTCGGCCTGGACGTCCTGGACCAGCACGCGACCGCTGACGCTGCCAGCTTCTATCCGGCGCGCGTTCACCTTGCGCAGGAGCACGTCCCCGCTGACGCTCTGGATCTCGATCCCGCCGTCCATCTGCGTGTCCGTGATCTCGACGCCGCCCGACACCGACCTCGCTGTGGACACCCGTCCGGCGTTCGCGATCCGAACCGTGCCGCTGACGGAGTTGGCGCTGAGATCGCCCTTGATGCCGTCCACGGTGACGCTGCCCGAGACCGACGCGACAGTCAGCCTCGTCCCTGCCGGTGCGCTGACGGTATAGGCGACGGAGACGTCGAGATGGCGCCGGTGCCCGGGGGTGCGGTCCTCGCCCCGCGGATAGACCGTCTTCACTTCGGCGCGATTGCCCCGCTCGGTGACGGTCACGTTCACCAGGCCGAGCGCGTCCCGTGCGTCGTCGGTCGAGTGGCCGCGCGCGGTCTTCACGATTTCGAGCGTCGCGTCGTCTCCTCCGCCTCTGGTGACCCTGATGTCGCCGGCGATGTTCGCGAGCGCAAGCTCTCCATCGGATCCGAGCTTCAGCGTCTTCGTCTGGCGATCGGTTTGTGTGTCGCGTGCCTGGGGGTCGAGCGGTTCGGCCGCCGCGTGGTCGCGGACGATGGCGCGTATATGGTGGGGCCGCGACTGCGCCGACGCGGGTGTGGCGCCGGCCATCAGGGCCGCTACCGCAACGTACAGAACTGTCTTTGACATGCTCATCTCTTCACTGTCGCAACCCGGGGGCGCGACGTTTGTCCGGTGCGCTCACGACTTGCTCGCGCTCCCGATAATCTGCGCGGCGCCGGCCGCGTTCCCCTTGCGCATCTCGTTCATCAGCGCAATCGTGTCCTGCAGGAGCGCCACTTTGCGCTTCAGTGCGTCGAACAGGCTGTCCCGCGCCGCCGCACTCTGCGGCTCGGCGCGCAGCGCGGCGCGGCTCTCCGCAATCGCCACGTCGATGACGTGCAGGCTTTTCTGCAGCATCGCCGCCGTCTGCGGATCGATCGCCGCCTGGTTGCCTGCTGGCGTCCCGCCCCCGGTCGCCTGATCGAGCCGGGCCGCCTGCTCCAGTTTCGTAATCGCGTTCTGGTAGTGCTGCTCGGCCATCCGGAACTCGGTCTCAACGTCCTGGACGGTGCTGTCAGCCGTCCCGTCGACCTGCGCGGGACCGTTTGTCGCGCCGGTCGCCGGCGCCGCGGCGCCGGGCCTGAGACGAGGCAGCAGCATCACCAGCGAGGTGCCGATGGCGAGGATCAGCGCGGCCGCGATGGCGAGCCACGCGGCACGGCGCGCGATCGGGGACGTCGGCACCGGCGTGGCCGTGACGCGCCCCTCCTGCCGCAGGCGCCCCGCGAGTTGCAGCCATACGCGCGGCGGTAACTCGATGGGATCGAGCGAGGATGCCGCGTCACGAATCGCCTCGAGGTCGGCGACCAGCGCGCGGCAGTCCCCGCAGCTGTCGAGATGCCGTTCGAGCTCTGCGCGGCGGATCGGCCCGACCGTCCCGTCGATCAGATCGTGAATCGATTCGCTGTACCTCGTGCAATCCATGAAAGTCCAACGTTCAACGGTCTCAGTTCCACGCGCACACGACGTGGGCAGGCGTCGCCGGGTTCGCAGCTAACGCCGTCGGGCTCCCAGGATGCCGCGGAGCCGCAGCCGCGCCTTGTGCACCTGCGACTTCGAGGTGCCCTCCGCGATGCCGAGCGCTTCGGCGACTTCCCGGTGATCGAGCCCCTGCACATCGTGCAGCACGAAGGCCGCCCGGCAACCCGCCGGCAGCTGCGCGAGCGCCCGCTCGAGGTCCATTCTTGCCACGGTCTGCTCCGCGAGCCCGCTCCGGCCCGGCTGATGGAGCGCCGGCTCGTCGTCGAAGGCCTCGGTCAGCTGGCTGGTGCGGGCGGCCCGGCTCCTCAAATAATCCAGGCACTGGTTCATCGCCAGCCGATACAGCCACGTCCCAAGAGCCGATTCGCCGCGAAAGCCCTCCAGCTTGCGGTGGGCCGAGAGGAAGATTTCCTGCAGGATGTCTTCCGCATCCACGGGATTCCCCAGCATGCGGCAGGCGACACTGAAGAGCTTCCCCGCATGGGCGGCATACAACTCCCCGAACGCAGCGAGGTCTCCCGCGCGGCATCTCGCGACGAGCGCCATGTCAGCGGCCCGCCCGGCGGCTCCCGGCCCGGCCACGGAAGCCGTCGTCGCCTTAGACGTCGCCATGCGGGTCCGGCGTTGCCGGGGGCGCTACTTCCGGTGTGTGAGCAGGCATTACCGATCTAACGAGCGGTGGGTGATTTTTGTTTCTTCCGCGTGAGCGGAGCGGCGCGGGGCCGCCCAGCGGAGCGAGTGTTGGTACGGGCGTCACCGGAACCGGGCCAGCGCCGGCTGGCAAAATCACGGATTATCGACGGCCCGACGATGATTCCCTCCGCGCGCAGCAGCGCGCGCTTCAGCTCGACGTTGCCGCCGAATCCGCCGATGCGCCCCGCCGCAGCCACGACGCGGTGGCAGGGGATGTCCTGCCGGCCGCAGCGGCTCATGATCGTTCCCACCGCCCGGGCGGCACGCGGCTGGCCGGCGGCCTTCGCGACGTCGCCGTAGGTCGCCACTCGCCCCGCCGGTATCCTGCGCACGACGGAAATCACGCGCTGGGCGAATGGGGACATCGGAAGTTAGTCACAGTTGCCAGTCGCCAGTTGCCAATCCCCAATCCCCGCTAAAACACCAGCCGGATTCCGGCCCCCGCCTGAATACCGCCTGCGCGCACGGGGAGGGAGCGATCGCCTGCGGAGAGATCGATCGTCGCACGGGTGAAGCGGACCAGGCCGCCGATGCCGACGGATCGCGCAAACATCCAGCGCAGGTCCACTCCGGCGTTGACGCCGATCGCGCCGGCGGTGGCGCGGCGCGTCGGGGCGCTGCTGAAGGTGGCGGCGTCGTACGGGTAACTTTCGTTGTACGTGACGTCCCTCACCAGCTCCCGCGCGAGATGCAGGAACGACGGCCCTCCGAAGGGCGTCACGGTCAGGCGTCGTGTGGCCCGAACGGCGTACGCCAGGTAAATGTGCACGCCGGTTTCGGCGGTGTTGAGGGCTGACTGCGATCCCGCGACCGTTCTCGGCTGCTGGAACAGCAGGGGGTGAGGGATGCGTGCATCGACCAGCGCCGATCCGCTGCGTGTCCCTTGCGACACGGCGACGCCGGCGCCGATCTCCTTCCAGACACGTGCCGTAAGGCTTCCATCGACGAGCACCGCGGACTTCGCGGGGTATTTCACGTCGACCGTGGCGGTTTCGACGTTGCGCTCGAACTCGAAGTGATCCGTCAACGGTGGCGCCCCGCTCTGCACGCCGCCGGACAGGCCGACGAGGATCCGGCCGCCCGACTGCGCCGCGGCCGGCTCCACGACACACGGCCACAACAACAGGGACAACGTCAGGACGATCGTTGCGGGCACGGCACACGGCGATGCCTTCAATTGACACCCACCGCGGTCCACGCTTGCGCCACCGCGCGCTCCGCGGGACTGCCTCCGCCGTAAAGGTCACGCGCCGCCTGAATCGTGGCCGCCCGCGCGACGGCAAACGTGGCCCCCGACGGCAAGAGCTGCGTGAACGCGCGGTAGAAGACCTTCTCGATCTGATCGCGGTTCGCGCCGCCCACCCCCTGCACGCTCAGCGCGGAGGTGCGGTTCGTGCCGCCCTCGATCGCGAGGTAGAACGCGTGATTCGGGATCGCCGAGTTCGTGTGCACGCCCCCGTTGTCCTCGCCTCCGAGATATCGCTTCGAGTAGTGATCGGGATCGCCGAACGCGCCGGGATTCTCCATGGATCGCAGCCCGCCGGGCCGCACGACGTCTTCCCCGAGGAGATAGTCGGCCTTGAGCGTCCCATTCCCCGGCGGCTGGAAGAAGAACTCGGCGCTCGTGCCCATCATGTCGGAGAACGATTCATTCAGCGCCCCGGACTCGTTCCTGTAGATCAGGTTCGAGGTGTACTCCGTCACGCCGTGCGTGAGCTCGTGTGCTACGACGTCGAGCGCACCCGCGAGAAAGTCCCACGTCTGGCCACCGAGTGTGAAGCCGCCCGGCAGCCCCTCCCCGTAGACCATCAGCCCGTCGCCGTCGTAGAACGCGTTGACGAAATACTCCGGGAAGTCATCCATATACCTGAAGAAGTCGACACGGCGCACGGGGTGCACCAGATTCTGCACGCGGATGTCCGCATTGTTCAGTCCGTGCCGCCCGAACCGCTTGAAGTAGTAGTCGTAGGTGTAACCCGCATAGACGTGCGCATCGTCGACAGCCCCGTCCGTCCAGTCGTTGTCGGAATCGGTGGCGAGGTCGGCGGTCGCCAGGCGGACCCGTCCGAAGAGCACATCGTCCACCCGTCCGGGATTCCCCTGCATGTCGTAGGTCTGGATCGCCGGCGGCCGCAGTTCGTCGGCCGCCATGAACTGGCCGGTGCCCCTCCGCACGCTGATCTTCTTCGTATCGCCGAGCACGCCGCGTGCCCGTCCGACCGCGCTCTGGGTCTTCCGATCGCTGAACTCCAGCAGGGTGGCGCCGGTCTGCGCGTCGATGAAGATCTGACGCGAGTCATGGCGGCTCTTCACGCGGACGCGCCAGGCGAGCGCATACCGACCCTCGTCGCCCGGCCCTCCGGCGCCGGTCGGGAGCACCACGAGCTCCGGTGCGCTCGCGGTGTCGAGCTCCGAGGCCGGGCGTGCGGCGATCGCCGCGCGGGCCTGCTCTTCGTCAATCGCGGGGGAGGGATCGATGTCGATGCCCTCGTAGATCGTGACGAATACCGACTCGGTCAGGCCTCCATTCCGCGACTGTCGCGCGACGTCGCCGCCGAACACGCGTACGCCCCGATAGTACTGATCCGAACGCTCGTGGCGCCGGCCCGTGATCAGTGTGTCGTCGCGCCTGTCGCGCACCCGGAGCTCACCGGACCTGAGCATGCCGTCGAGGCGGCGGTCCCACTGGCGGCGCTCGGTCGCCGAACGAGCCTCGACGACCGTCGTCCGTCGGGATTCCTGGGCAGCCACCGGCGGAATCGTCGAGGCGGCGGACGCCAGCAGGTATATGGTGGCAGCCGCCGCGCACGCCGCGTCACGCACGGTCATGTGACCTCCTTGCAAACAGCCATTACGCTCCGATGGCCCGGTCCGGGTGGCGAACCGCCGCCGTCAACGCCGGAGAATCGGCAAGTAGCAGAGGGCGCCGATATACACGTCGAACACGGCGCAGCCGATCGAATACCACCGAGGCGCCATCCCGTCCGGCAACGGCCAGCCGGGGCGGTGCGCCACATCGAGGACGGCGTGGGCGGCAAAGCCGAAGGCGAGCATGGTGAGCGCCTGGTGGGGATCTCTCACGAGGGTGGCGGCCGCGACCACGAAGAATCCGATCGACAGCGCCACGTCGAATCCGACGCCGAGTTGCGCTTCGTGGGCGACGGCCAGCCCCACGTAGGCACCCGCGGACATGGCGAGCAGCAGGGCGACGATTTGCGCCAGGCGGAGTTCGGAGACGAGCCGGTCGGGAGAGCTGACCGGGATCATCGTCGTGCGAACCGCCTGCCATGTGAGGCCCAGACCCAGGGCCGCGAATGCCACGAGCGTTGTGCGGAAACCTTCGGTCACGCTCGGAGAGTATAGCTGTTGACCGCGCCTTGAGACGGACCCGCGCTGCAAAGTCGGTGATCGCGCCCGGATCGCACCCACCGTAGTTGGCGCGCAGCTTCGGCTGCGCGTGCCGGGTCTATCGAGCCTCCATGTGGTTGAGCGGGTCGATGCCGAACTCCGCCGGGTCCACTGGTGCGACGACGGACGGCGCCTCCTGGCCTCCTCGCGGCGCTTCCCACAAGTTGCGGTCGTACGGCAGGTCGAGCCGCGTGCCGTCCGCGGCGCAGAGCACGCGGACGCGCGGACGATGCGGATCGGGGGCGTGTACTTCGGTGACGACGGCCACTTCTCCCGTCGTGAGGCGGACAAGGTTGCCCGGAGGGTAGATGCCGAGCAACTGGACGAACCGCCGCACGAGGTGCTGATCGAACTGCGTGCCATCGTTGCGTTTGAGCACCGCGAGGATCCGATCGGTCGGGAACGCCTGCTGGTAGGCGCGCTGCGAGCGCATGGCGTCGTAGACGTCGGAGATGCCGCAGAGCATGGTGCCGAGATTCAATCCGCTGCGCTTCGCGGTCGCGGGATACCCCGTGCCGTCCTGCCGGAGGTGATGCTCGAAGGCCACGACCGGAGCGAGGATCGGCATCTCCGGGGTCCGGCGCAGAATCTCCGCGCCGTCCACGGTGTGCCGCCGCATGATCGCGAACTCGTCGTCCGTCAGCTTGTCCGGCTTGTTCAGGATTTCCTTCGGGGTACGGACCTTCCCGATGTCGTGCATCAAGGCCGAGAGCCCGAACTCCCGCAGCAGACGCCCGTCGATGCCAAGCGCACGCGCCTGGCCCATCGTGAGGATCGACACGTTCACCATGTGGGTGAACGTGTAATTGTCGTAATTGCGCATGGCCGTGAGCGCGACGAGCGCCGTGCGATTCTGGGTAACGGCGTCGGCCAGCCCTTCGATCGCCTGCAGGGCCGTCGGCAGGTCGGGTGCGCCCTCCGTCTCGGCGCTCTCCCAGGCGACCTGCGCCACCGACACCGCGCTCGAGTAGAGCTTGCGAATCGCGGCCATGTCGCTGCCGATCCCGTCGCTGCGTCGGTCTTCGGCGGTGATTCGCCCGACGCGGATATGGGCGAAGTGCCATGCCGTTTCAGGCACCTCGACTTTGCCGCCGAGGGCCGCCAGCGCGAGGATGAACGGGGCGATTTCCTGCTGCGTGACGCCTCGTTCGAACGAAACGCGCTCGATGAAGTGATCCTTCAGGCGCTTCACCAGTTCCGCCATGCCCAGGCTGGCCCTCGACATCGGCGTATCGGCGACGATGAGCTGAGACCCGACGATTCCGATTGCGACGGACGGCTGACCGGCATGGAGCACCTTCAGCACGGCCAGCAGCCCTTCCACGTTGCGGCCGACGAGCGGATGATCGGGGGCGTAGAGCTGCGCCGCGCGCACGCCGGAGGCAAAACGGCGGAGCAACTCGTCGTACTGGCCGATGCGCGTCTGCAGGTCGGACATATGGTGGTGATTCAGTTACCAGTTACCAGTTTCCAGTCCCTAGTCCCCAGTCCCCAATCCTCAATCCCCAATCCTCAATCCCCAATCCCTAATCCCGATGTCACAGCCCCGCGAGCTGGCTGCGCGCGGCGACGCGAACGCCGCGGGGACCGGTCCGTGCCGCCGTGCGCAGCGCTTCAATCGCCTCGGCTGACCCGATCTTCCGCAGCGCGGCCGCAATCGTGGCGCGCCGGCGCCTCGTCCGCCCGGGCGCCCACCACTGGCCGTGCTTGAGGGCGGCCTCGAGGCCCGCGACCGCTTCGACCCCGGCCCCGGGGCCGAGTGCGGCGATCGCTTCAATCGCGGCCGCGTACAGGTGCGGCAGCGACCCCGGGTCCATGCGCCGCAACAGGAACGAGAAAAACGGCACCGCGCGTTTGTCGCGAATCCCCATCAGATCGCTCGCCAGTGTCTGTTGCGCCGTTCCAGCCTTCGTCGTGAGCGCCGCGAGGAGGAGCGCCGACGCGTCGTCGCTCCCGTTCAAGGCCAGGCCCTGGACGGCTTCCCGGCGGACGAGCGGCTCCGCGTCCGTGAGCAGCGGCACCAGCTCCTTCAATCCTTCGGTGCCGCCGAACTCGCGCAGCAGGTAGGCCGCCGTGCGCCGCACCTCCCAGTTCGGCGCGCTCATGAGCTGCTGCACCGCTTCCCGGCCGCTCGCGCCGAATCCGAGGAGAATCTCCCGGAGCCGGCGGCGCGATCGCGCATCCTGCTCGCTCGACAGCACTTCGGCCAGCGGCGCGACGGCGGCCGTGCCCATCGCGTGGCAGATGCGCTTGAACCGTTCGTATCCCTCGTCCTGCGCGGTGCGCAGGTGCGCGGCCACGTGCTTCATCATCGATCCACGGCCGAAGCGCTCGAGGGCGGCGCGGGCGTGCGGTTGCCGTTCCGGATCGGAGGCGCCCTGGTCGATGACCGCTTCGGCAAGCTGCCAGGCGAGGTCGAAATAGCCGACCCGGACGAGATCATCCGCGTGCCCGGCGATCGTCTGGGCAATGTCGCGCCAGCGCAGCGGGTCCGTTTCGATGAGGAGCAGATCGACGAGCAGCTGATGATCGAGTCCGCGAAGCGCCGCATCGCCCACCGTCGCAAGCCATGAGGCGACCCGCTCCGGCGGATCGTCGCTCGTCGACTCGACCATCACCGCCCGGTTGCGCGCGCTCGCCAGCTCCCGGCCATATTCCGACGACACGAAACTGTCGTCCGAGTACGACGTGAGCATGCCCTCGACGCGGCCCCACAACTCCGGGTCGTCGCCGACCTCCGACGCGGAGACCTCCGCCTCGGCGAGGGCGAGCAGCTGCCGCTGGCGGTCGCGTTCCGGGACCAGCGCCTGGAATGCCTGCGCGAGCCGATCCGTCGCGCCCCCTTCCGCGATTACCGAACCGGCCACGAACTGCGCCACCGACGCGTCGGTCATGCGCTCGGTCGTTGCGCCGACCACGTTGATCGCGCCGGCCATCGCTTCGGGTCGATCGCGCGTGGCGAGCAGCGCGACCATGTCCTCCGCGGTCAGCCGCCCCGCGGCATGCCCCATCTGCCGGAACATGGCGTCGAGCTTGTCCGGCCCGGCCCGCGCGAGGTGCTCGGCGAGACCGCGCAGGAGGTTGAGGAAGGCCGCGGTCTTGAGGTCCGGCCCCTGCCCGGCCACGCGCGCCTCGAGCTCCGCCATCAGCTCTTCGAGCTTGGCGGAATCGCCGATGAGCTGCAGCAGCGCATCGGCCGCGGCATCGTCCAGATCCAGCTGCGGTCCGGCAAGCGCCGCCGCCAGGATCTGGTCGATCGTGGCGGCGAGCCCCTGCTTCTCGCGCAACACCTCGGCGTAGTCGATTTCGATGATTTCGAGGCTCGGCCCGCCGGCGGTCGTCCAGAGGCGCGCGATGCCTCCATCGGCCCGGACTTCCTCCGGCGTGCGCGCGAGGAGCAGCAGCAGCGTTCGCCAGGAGACCGCGTCGGCGCCGACGTTGACCGTCAACGCCCCGATCAGGTGCCGGTGCAGGACCTCCGCAAGCTCCGCGAGCGCGGGGTCAGGCCTGGGCGGGGCCGCGCCGTCGAGCAGCAGCGCTCCGGCCCTGACCTGGAGGCGAAACGGACCCGAGTCGTTCAGCCGGGTCGTGGCCTGCGCAAGGCGCCCGAGCGACGCCCCGATTGCCGGATGGCTGCCGGGATACAGTGCCACCGCGCGTGCCGCGCCCTTGCAGGCCCGGGCGAATTCGGCGAACCTCGCTGCGGCTTCGGGCGAGAGCGCCGGTGGAACAGGCTCGGGCGTGGTCATCAAGGCCAACGGGTCGATCCGGACGACGACGCGGTCCATCGCTCGTCCCGCGGCGCTCGCCGTGCGTGCGCGACACAGCCGGACGCGCGGCGCGGGATCCCGGGCGAGAGCGGCGGCACCTCTGACATTTGGGCTATGCGGTCGCTGGTAATTCTAATCTATAGTAATGTCCGGGTTTAGCCGATCCGCACCGGCCCCCGCTCCTGACCCCCACTTACCTGCATGCGCGCGGTCGACGTCATACGGCACAAGCGCGACGGCGGCACCTTGGACCGCGAGGAAATCGATTTCTTCGTCCAGGGCGTGACCGGGGGCGGTTTTCCGGACTACCAGGCGTCCGCGCTGCTGATGGCGATCCTCCTCCGGGGGATGTCGGCCGCCGAGACGGCCGCGCTCACGGATGCCATGGTCCGTTCCGGAGTCCGCGTCGACTACCCGGGTATCGACGGTCTTCCGGTCGATAAGCACAGCACCGGCGGCGTCGGCGACAAGACCTCCCTCATCCTGGCGCCCCTCGCGGCCGCCTGCGGCGCCTATGTCCCCATGATGTCCGGCCGGGGCCTCGGGCATACCGGCGGCACGCTCGACAAGCTCGAGTCGATCCCCGGTTTCCGCACCGCGCTCTCCCTTGCCGAGCTGCGGACCGCCCTCGCGGATATCGGGTGCGCGCTCATCGGCCAGACCTCGGAAATCGCCCCCGCCGATCGCATTCTCTATGCCCTTCGCGACGTGACCGGCACGGTGGAAAGCATTCCGCTCATCTGCGCGTCCATCATGAGCAAGAAGATCGCGGAAGGCATCGGCGGCCTGGTGCTGGATGTCAAGACCGGGGTCGGTGCGTTCATGAAAACCCCCGAGGCCTCGCGTCAACTGGCCGAGTCGCTCGTGGCGATCGGCATCGCCTCCGGTGTCCGCACCGAAGCGCTGATAACCTCCATGGACGCGCCCCTCGGCCGGATGGTCGGCAACGCCCTCGAGGTCATCGAGTCGATTGAGACACTGAAGGGTCGCGGCCCCGCGGATCTCGAATCGCTCTCCGTCACGCTCGCCGCACGCATGCTCATCGCGGCCGGGCTGGAGCGCGACGAAGCCGCCGCCGAGACGCGCATCCGTGCGGCGCTCAACTCGGGATCCGCGCTCGACACGTTTCGCCGCATCGTCGAGCGCCAGGGCGGCAACCCCGCCGTGGTGGACGATTACGCCCTGCTCCCGTCCGCGCCGGATCGACACGCGGTCCGGGCCCTGCGCCCGGGATACGTGGCGGCCGTGCATGCCGAGAAGGTGGGTCGTGCGGCGGTGGCACTCGGCGCCGGCCGCGCGACGCTGGACGACGTGATCGATCCGGGTGTGGGCATCGACGTGCGGTGCCCGCCGGGTACGCGCGTGGACGAGGGCGAAGCCGTGCTGATGGTGCACCATCGGGCGGGCCGCGGGCTCGGGGACGCGCTGGCGCTGCTGGGGTCCGCGGTCCACGTCGAAGATGCCCCTCCACTGCTCCGTCCGTTGATCGTCGACCGCATCGCGTATCGCGCGGCATCCTGAATGTTCCCGAGGTGGTCTGATGAGTGAGGTAGTCGGCGCTGCGGAGCCCGTGCGGCCGATCCGCATGCCGTACGACATGCGCGACCTGTCCGTCATCGGCGCTGCGACGGCCGGCGCGGTCCTCGTCGCGCTCGTGGCGCAGTTCGGCGGGGTTCCGCGTGTCCAGCCGCTCGTCGGCCTGATCGTGATCATGACGATCGCCTACACCCTCTCGACGAACCGCCGCGCGATCGACCTGCGCACGGTGGCCTGGGGGCTGAGCCTGCAGATGGTCTTTGCGCTGCTCGTGCTGAAGACCGCGGCGGGCCAGCGTGTCTTCCAGACGCTCGGCGGCGCCATCAACCGCCTGCTCGATTTCGCGTTCGTCGGATCGAGCTTCGTCTTCGGCCCGCTCGGCGACAAAGTCGTCTGGCCTCGCATCATGACGGCGGTGCTCGGGCCCGAGGGGGCGCGATACGGCGTCGTGTTCGCGTTCCAGGTGCTGCCGACGATCATCTTCATCGCCGCGCTCTTCGCGATCCTGTACTACTTCGGCGTCATGCAGCTGGTCGTCCGCGCGTTCGCCGTCGTGATGCGGCGGATGATGCGGGCCTCGGGCGCCGAGTCGCTGAATGTCGCCGCGAGCATATTCATGGGCCAGACCGAGGCCCCCCTGACCATCCGGCCGTACCTGCCGCGGATGACCGAATCGGAGCTCATGACCGTCATGACCTCGGGTATGGCGCACATCTCGGGCGGCATCATGGCGGCGTACATCCTGTTCGGTATCGAAGCGCAGCATCTGCTGACCGCCGTGATCATGACGGCTCCCGGCACGCTGATGATGGCCAAGATCTTCGTGCCTGAGACCGAAGTCCCCGAGACCATGGGCACGGTGCGGCTCGAGATCGCGCGCACGGACGTCAACGTGATCGACGCGGCCGGACGCGGCACCGGGGAGGGTCTTGCGCTCGCCCTGAACGTCGGCGCGATGCTGATCTCGTTTCTCGCGCTCATCGCTCTCGTCAACGCGGTGCTCGGCCTCGCCGGGCTCAGCCTGCAGCAGATTTTCGGCTATGTGTTCGCGCCGGTCGCGTGGAGCATGGGGGTGCCGTGGAAAGACGCGCCGACGATTGGCAACCTGCTCGGCACGCGGATGGCGCTCAACGAGTTCGTCGCCTATTCCCAGCTCGGCCCGATGAAGGCGGTTCTCGATCCGCGTTCGTTCACGATTGCGACCTTCGCGCTCTGCGGCTTTGCGAACTTCAGCTCGATCGGCATCCAGATCGGCGGCATCGGCGCGCTCGCCCCCACGCGGCGCCACGACCTCGCCAGGCTCGGGCTGCGCGCGATGCTGGCCGGCACGCTCGCGAATTTCGTCACGGCGACGATCGCCGGGTTCCTGCTGTGACGGACGCGTCTGCGCTCGTCGAGGAGGCGGCGAACGACCTCCGCCGGCGAATCGGCGAGCCGCCGCAGATCGCCGTCGTGCTGGGTTCAGGGCTCGGGGACTTCGCCGCGTCGCTCCGCGACGCCATCAGCATCCCCTACGCCGATATCCCGAACTGGCCGCTCTCCCGGGTCATCGGCCATGCCGGTACTCTCGTCGTCGGCGCCCTGGGAGGCCGCAGGGTGGCGGCGCTCAGCGGGCGGGCTCATTTCTACGAGGGGCACTCGCTCCAGACCGCCGCGTTCGCGACCCGGGTCGCCGGACGCCTGGGTGTGCGGACGATAGTCCTTACGAATGCGGCGGGCGGGATCAACCGTGCGTTCAAGCCGGGAACCCTGATGGTGATCGACGATCACATCAACCTGATGGGGAGCAGCCCCCTGTTCGGTCCGAACGACGAGCGCCTGGGTCCGCGCTTTCCCGACATGACGGAAGCCTATTCGAAACGGCTCCGGCAGATCGCCGATGCTGCGGCCGCGTCCCGCGGCCTCGCGGTCGCCCACGGAATCTATGCCGCCATGCACGGGCCCAGCTACGAAACGCCCGCCGAGATCCGATTTCTCCGCACGATCGGGGCGGACGCGGTCGGGATGTCGACCGTGCCTGAGACGATCGCCGCCCGGCACATGGGGATTGAGGTGTTGGGGATTTCATGCATCACGAACCCCGCCGCCGGCGTGCTGCCCCAGCCGCTCGTGCACGACGACGTCATGGAAGTCGCGCGCCGGGTCCGAGGAGACTTCTCAGCGCTTCTGGAGGCCATCATTGAGCGACTCTGACGGATCGAAGGAGGCCGTGCGCCGCGGTCAGCCGGCTCCGCGCGCAGGCGACAGGCGCAGCGGCACCGAGCGCCGCCTTCCGCCTCTCAAGGCCGCACCGCCCACTGTGCCAGACCGCCGGAAGGGCCAGCGCCGCACCGGGCGGGACCGCCGCAGCGAACGCGGCTGGCAGCCCGTCACGATCGAGCCGACAACGGCGGAGTACGTCAACCAGGAACTGGTGCTCGTCGCCATGGCGGCCGACGCGCGGACACGCGCGCACGCGCAGTACTCCCACTTCAAGGTCGGGGCCGCGCTCGAGACCGATGACGGCCGCATCATCGGCGGCTGCAACATCGAGAACGCCACCTACGGGCTGACTCTCTGCGCCGAACGTGTCGCCCTCGTCAAGGCGCTCTCCGACGGCGACGCGGTGTTCACCCGGATGGCGGTGGTCGCCGACACCGACACCCCGACCCCGCCGTGCGGGCCCTGCCGTCAACTGCTCTGGGAGTATTGCGGCGACATCGATATCATTCTTGGGAACCTGGACGGGCCGACGGCCCGGATGAGGCTGTCGGCGCTGTTGCCGCTGCCGTTCGACAGGCGACTGCTGGGATAACACACACATGCTTCCGACGATAGATTGGCAGGGGGACGTGGTCGTCATGGTCGACCAGCGCAAGCTGCCCGGGCAGGAGATCTAC
The DNA here is from genome assembly GCA_031361295.1 of Acidobacteriota bacterium. Lineage (GTDB taxonomy): Bacteria > Acidobacteriota > Vicinamibacteria > Vicinamibacterales > 2-12-FULL-66-21 > JALZOC01. The sequence goes on from JANMCN010000147.1 coordinate 25,726, forward strand.
CTCCGGTGCCGGACGGCGCAGGAAGTCGCCAAGGCGATCCGCACCATGGTGATCCGCGGCGCTCCCGCGATCGGCGTGGCGGCCGCGATGGGCCTCGCGCTCGGCATGCGGCGGAGCTCGGCGAAGGGAACCCGCCAGTTCGCGGTCGAATTCCAGAAGACGTGCGACATGATGGCGGCGACCCGGCCGACCGCGGTCAACCTGTTCTGGGCCATTGACCGGATGAAGGGGGCGTTCGCCGCCGGCGTCGAGTCCGGCGAGTCCACGGAGGAGCTCGCGAACCGCCTCGAAAAAGAGGCGCGGGCGATTCACGACGAGGACGTCGCGAACTGCCGGCTGATGGGCGGAGTGGGCGCGGCCGTCGTCCCCGACGGCGCGCGGGTCCTGACGCACTGCAACGCCGGCGCGCTCGCCACCGCGGGCTACGGGTCGGCGCTGGGCGTCATCCGGGCCGCGGTCGAGCAGGGAAAGAAGATCGCGGTCTTTGCGGACGAGACCCGGCCCTTCATGCAGGGGGCGCGCCTGACCGCCTGGGAGCTCATCCGCGAGGGGATCAGCACGACCGTCATCACCGAAAGCATGGCCGGCCCGCTCATGCGCGGCGGCGAGATCGACCTCATTGTCGTCGGCGCGGATCGCATTGCCGCCAACGGCGACACGGCGAACAAGATCGGGACCTACACCGTTGCGGTCCTCGCGCGCGAGCACAAGCTCCCGTTTTACGTGGCGGCGCCGATTTCCACCATCGACCTCGCGACCCCTGACGGCGACCACATCCCGATCGAAGAGCGCGACCAGCGCGAGGTCACCCACCTGGGGGCGTCCCGCGTCACGCCCATCGGGGCGCTCATCCGCAATCCCGCCTTCGACGTGACGCCGCACCGGTTCATCACCGGCATCATCACCGAACGGGGAATTTTCACGGCCCCGTACGCGGAATCGCTCAAGAGCGCGGTCGGGGGCGCCGCCTCCGCCACCGACCCGGGCCAGGCCTCGGCTCCCGAGCGCTGAGCGATGAACCTGCTCGCCATCGAGACGTCCTGCGACGAAACGGCTGCCGCGGTCATCGACGAGACCGGCGACGATGCGCGCCCCTGGCGCGCGCGTTCGAGCGTCGTGGCGTCGCAGGTGGCCATTCACCGCGAATGGGGGGGCGTGGTGCCGGAACTCGCCTCCCGCCAGCACGTGCGGGACATCTGCGGGGTCGTCGAGGCCGCCCTCGCGCAGGGAGACGTGACCCTCGACGATATCGGCGCAGTCGCGGTCACGCAGGGCCCCGGGCTCGTCGGCTCGCTGCTGGTGGGGGTGGCGTTTGGCAAAGCGCTGGCCTGGTCGCGCGGCATTCCGGTCATTCCCGTCCATCACCTGGCGGGCCACATCGAGTCGTTGACCCTCGCCCACGGCGAGCTGCCGCTTCCGGCTGCGGTACTCGTGGTCTCCGGCGGGCACACCAGCCTCTACCTGATTCGGGCGCGGGGCCAATACCAGGTGATTGGTCGGACGCGCGACGACGCGGCTGGGGAGGCCTACGACAAGGTCGCGAAGCTCCTGGGCCTCGGGTATCCGGGCGGCCCGGCGATCGATCGCGCCGCCCGCACCGGCAACGATCGGGCGTACGACTTTCCGGTGACCCGGCTGACCCACGCCGATCGCAACACCCCGACCTCGACCGGCGACGGCGTGCTGCCCGCCGACATCGCGCGCCGGATCGACTTCAGCTTCAGCGGTCTCAAGACTGCCGTGCTGCGGCTCGTGCGGGAACGAACCGGCGCAGAGCAGGGGGGCAAGGCCGGGGCCGCGGGCGAGGGAGGATCGACGCTGCCGGCCCAGGACATCGCCGATATCTGCGCCAGCTTCCAGCGCGCCGTCGTCGGCGCCCTCCTCGATCGGACGTTCGAGGCGGCACGCTGGCTCGAGGCGAAGAGCGTCGGGCTCGCCGGCGGGGTGTCCGCGAACAGCCGCCTGCGGAGCGACGCCGAGGCGCGCGGGGTTCGCTACGGCATCCCTGTCTTCATCCCGCCCCTGGCCCTCTCGACCGACAACGCCGCGATGATTGGCGCCGCCGCGCTGCGCCGCTACCGCACCGCGGGTCCGGGAGGATGGGACTTCAACGCCGAGGCGGGGCTCATTTTGTGAGTATCCAGTTCTCAGTCTCCAGTCCCTCAAGTGAGAAAACTGGAAACTGGAAACTGGAAACTGAAACTGGAAACTGAAACTGGGAAGTACACGCTTGCACATCCTGACCGACTACCTCTGGTTCAACACCAAGGCGCCGCAGGAGTTCATCCGGATCACGGACGACGTGGCGGCGATTGTCACGGCGAGCGGGATCCGCGACGGCATGGCGCTCGTGTCGGCCATGCACATCACGTCGGGCGTGTACGTGAATGACTGGGAGGACGGGCTGATCGAGGATTTCCAGGTGTGGCTCGAGAAGCTCGCACCCGCCGGTCTGCCCTACAAGCACCACCAGACCGGGGAGGACAATGCCGACGCGCACCTGAAGCGCACCATCATGGGGCACCAGGTCATCGTCCCGATCACGAACGGCGCGCTCGACCTCGGCCCGTGGGAACAGGTGTTCTATGCGGAGTTCGACGGGCGCCGCAGGAAGCGCGTGGTGGTCAAGGCCATGGGCGTAGTGTAAGGTGCAGTGTCGTGACGATATCGAGAGAGGCCGCCTGGGCGCTGGTCACCGAGTACACGCAGGGCGAGAGCCTCCGCAAGCACATGCTGGCCGTCGAAGCGGCCGTGCGCGGCTACGCGCGTCTGTGGGGAGAGCCCGAAGAGGACTGGGCCGTGGTGGCGCTCCTGCACGATTTCGATTACGAGCGCTACCCTGACCTCGAGAACCACCCGTACCGCGGAGTCGAGATCCTGAAGGCTCGAGGCTACCCCGAGTGGGTGACACGCGCCATTCTGTCCCATGCCGATTATTCCGGCGTCGCCCGCGAGTCGCGGCTGGAGCACGCGCTCTACGCCTGCGACGAGATGTCAGGCTTCGTGACGGCGTGCGCCCTGATCCGGCCGTCCCGGAGCATCCTCGACCTGGAGGCGTCGTCGGTCGTCAAGCGGATGAAGGACAAAGCGTTCGCCCGGGCCGTGTCGCGCGACGACCTGCGTCGGGGCGCCGAGGAACTCGGTCTGCCGCTCCCGGAGCACATCGGGCACGTCATCCTGTTCCTCCGGGAACGCGCGGACGCGCTGGGCCTCCGCGGAACTCTCTGAGCCCCCGTTTCCGTATAAGCAAACACTTGGACCCGATCACCCCTCTCACCCCGCGGGCGTCGAACGGCACGGCTGCCGCCGGCCCGGTCGTCCACCTCGATGCCGTGACTGTCGTCTATGGCGACAACCAGGCGTTGAAGGGCGTCAGCGCACGGTTCGCCGGGGGGGCGGTCGGCCTCCTGGGCCCGAACGGGGCGGGGAAGAGCACGATGTTGAAAGCTCTCCTCGGCTTCGTCAAGCCCACGGAAGGACGGATGACCGTGCTCGGGCTCGACGTCGCCGAACGGCCGATGGAGATCCGCGCCCGCATCGGGTACATGCCGGAGAGCGATTCCCACATTCCCGGAATGAACGCGGTCTCCTTCGTCGCGTATTGCGGGCAGCTCGCGGGCCTGCCGGCGGTGGATGCGATGCAGCGCGCCCACGAGGTGCTGTACTACGTGGGGCTGGGGGAGGCCCGCTACCGGAACATCGAGACCTACTCCACGGGCATGAAGCAGCGCATCAAGCTCGCACAGGCACTCGTGCACGATCCCGACCTGCTGTTTCTCGACGAACCCACGAACGGGATGGACCCCAAGGGGCGCGACGAGATGCTCGATCTCATCCGAGACCTTGGCCACAACAAGAACGTCAATCTGATTCTCTCGTCTCACCTGCTACCCGACGTCGAATACACGTGCGACGACGTGATCGTGATGGACAAGGGCCAGGTCGTGGCGCAGGGTCCGATCGCCGAATTGAAGGGGCCGGGCGGGCGGGTCTTCGAGCTGCGGATCAAGGGCAACCTTCCGGGCTTCCTGGATGTCCTGCGCCAGGCCGGCATGGAGGCGGCGTCCACCGACGAAGACGTGATGCGCGTGTTCGTGCCGGCGGCGCTCGCGGCGGTCGGCAACGATCAGCAGCAGCTCTTCAGGCTGGCCGCGCAATACGGCGTCCAGGTCAGGCACCTGCGTCCGAGTGTGCCGACGCTCGAGGACGTGTTCGCGAAAGCCGTGGGACAGGACTAACGTGCAATGTGCAACGTGCAACGTGCAACGTGCAACGCGTGCGACGTGCACGGTGCGACCTGCGGCGGGTATCAATGAAATGCTCCTGACTTAGACGTCGAATTCATGCCTATACACGACCAGAGTTATCGGCGATACGGCGGCGGCCGGGCCGCGCTCGGGCAGGCATGGCTCGTGATCGCGCGCGCGGGCATCATGACGATGCTCCGCAAGCGCGCGTTCCTTGGTCTCCTCATCGCGTCATGGGGGCCGTTTCTCGTGCGGGCGGTCCAGATCTACGTGACCGCCAATTATCCGCAGGTGGCCATGTTCGCGCCGACCGCGGAAACGTTCCGGCAGTTCCTCGAACAACAGGATTTCTTCGTCTTCATCATGACCATTTACGTGGGTGCGGGGCTCATTGCGAACGACCGCCGGGCCAACGCGCTCCAGATCTACCTCTCCAAGCCGCTGATGCGCACCGAATACATCGCCGGCAAGGCTGCCGTCCTCTTCACCTTCGTGCTCTTCGTGACGCTCGTCCCGGCGCTCCTGCTGCTCCTTCTCCAGGTGCTGTTCGCCGGCAGCTTCGTCTTTCTGAAGAAGAACCTGTTCCTGTTTCCGGCGATCACCGTCGCGACGCTACTCCAGGGCCTGCTGTCCACCTTCACGATGCTCGCGCTGTCGTCGCTCTCGAAGAGCAGCCGGTACGTAGGCATCCTGTATGCGGGCATTCTCTTTTTCACCGCCGCCATCTACGGCGCGCTGCTCGCCATCACCGGCAGCACACGGCTGTCGTGGATCTCGCTCAGCGCGAACCTGATGCAGGTGGTCGACGTGATCTTCCGACTCAAGCCGCGGTACGCCACGCCGTGGCCGGTCTCGTTCATCGTCATTCTCGGGCTCATCGCGCTGTCCATCTCCGTCCTGGAGCGACGGGTGCGCGGCGTGGAGATCGTGACGTGAGCGTCCCGGTGGTCACGACGGAGCACGTCTCGAAGTGGTACGGACAGGTGATTGGCTTGAACGATGTCACCGTGAATGTCCCTCCGGGCATCACGGGGCTGCTCGGGCCGAATGGCGCCGGCAAGTCCACGTTCATGAAGCTGATTACCGGTCAGCTGCGGCCGAGCAAGGGCTCGGTCACGGTCCTGGGCGAGCCCATCTGGGACAACCCCCACCTGTATTTCCAGATCGGGTTCTGTCCGGAACAGGACGCGTTCTACGAGCGGATGACGGGGCTCGAGTGGGTGACCGCCCTCGTGCGCCTCAACGGCCTGACCGACAAGGCCGCCGGCGACGCGGCGCGCCGCGCGCTGACGTCCGTGGACCTGATGGATGCGGCTGACAAGAAAATCGGCGCCTACAGCAAGGGCATGCGTCAGCGGGTCAAGCTCGCCCAGGCGATCGTCCACGATCCGGACCTGCTCATTCTCGACGAGCCGCTGTCTGGAATGGACCCGCTCGCCCGCCGGCGTACCATTCGACTGATTCGTGACTGGGCCCGGGCCGGGAAGAGCATCATCGTCTCCAGTCACATCCTCCACGAGATCGAGTCGATGACCGCCAACATCCTGCTGATCAACAACGGCCGGATCCTGGCGGAAGGGGACGTGCACCAGATCCGCGACCTCATCGACGAGCACCCGCACACCGTCTACGTGCGCGCCGAAAACCCGAGGGGGCTTGCCAAGGAGTTCCTCGAGCGCGCGGACGTCCGCAGCATGAAATTCGAGGCAGGGGCTGTCGTGGTCGAGACCGGCACGCCCGACGCGTTCTACGCACGCCTGACGGAGCTCGCCGCGAGCGGCGAGTTCGGGGCCATCGAGGAAGTGACCTCGCCGGACGACAATCTCCAGGCTGTCTTCCAATACCTCGTCAAATAGGATACGGCCCCAGACGATGACCGAGACGACCGCCACACCCCGTGCGATACCGGCCGCTCCAGGGGTCCTGACCGCCGGCCTGCGCATTTTCGACCTGTCGCTGGGCGAGATGCTCTGGTCCCGGCGCACCATCTTCATGCTGCTCGTCGTCGGCGCCCCGGTCGCGATCGCCGGGTTCCTGCGGGTGCTCGTCGCGCTCGGCGCGCCGATCCTGGAGAGCACGCGGATGACCGGCCCCGCGATCTTCGGCCTGATGATCTGGGTCTTCTACCTCCGCTTCACCGTGCCGGTGCTTGGCGTGTTCTACGGCACGTCCCTCATGGCGGATGAAGTGGAAGACAAGACCATCACGTATCTCTTCACGCGGCCCGTCCGCCGCGGCGCCGTGCTGCTCGGGAAATACCTGGCGTATCTGGGCTGCACCGTCCTGGTCGTCCTGCCGTCGGTGGTGCTCGTCTATCTGCTCATCGTGCCGATGCAGGGCAACCTCGGCGCCTCCTTCATCGACCTCTTGAAGGACCTGGCACTGCTGGCGCTCGGGCTGGCGGTCTACGGGTCGCTGTTTGCCTTCATCGGGGCGAAGTTCAAGCGGCCGCTGCTCGTCGGGCTGATCTTCGTGTTCGGGTGGGAACAGGCCGCGCTGGCGTTTCCGGGTTACCTCAAGAAGTTCACCGTGGCCTACTACCTGCAGGCCCTCGTGCCGCACGCGATGCCGAACGACAACGCGCTCAGCCTGATCCAGGGAATTTTCCGTGAGAATCCACCCTTGGTCACCAGCCTGTTCTGGCTGGGCGCCATCTGGGTTACATTTCTGGCCGCCGCGGCGTGGGTGGTGGAGCGGCGGGAATACGTTCTGGAGCAATGACAGGCTCGCCTCTCTGCACGCTGTACGGAACCGGACGGTCAGGGGCTGCGCAGAAGGAACTTTTTACCCCCCCGATCGGTATAATCCTGGTGAGGTCACGCGTATGACAAAGAAAACTCGGTATTTCATGGCAGGGTCGACCGCTGTTCTCGCCGCAGGCCTGGGAACCGGGTTGATTGCCTACTACGCGGGCGGATTCCAGCCGGTGTCGGCCTCGGCCGTCGCGAACGAGCTCCGCTACGTGCCGGCGGACGCCAGCCTTGTCGCGTACGCGGACGTGCGCGCCATCATGGATTCGGATCTGCGCGCCCGCCTGAAGGCCGCGATGCCCATACCGGAGCGCGGGCAGAAGGAATTCCAGGATCAGACCGGGATCGACATCGAGCGCGACATCGATTACGTCGTCGCGTCGCTCTCGACCGGCGCCGAAAAGTCCGCCCCGCTGGTCGTCGCGCGCGGCCGGTTCAACGACACGCAGCTCGAAGGGCTCATCCGCGAGCACGGCGGCACGGTCGAACAGTACAAGGGCAAGCGGCTCGTCATTGCGCCGGCACCCGAGACGTCCGTCGCAGCTCCACAGAGGCCGGACGTCACGGCAGACGGCCCTGATGTCGTGCAGCGCCACATGGAGGCCGCGGCGAACATGCACCAGAACCTGGTGCTCGCGTTCCTCGAGCCCGGCCTCATTGCATTCGGCGATGCGACGGCGGTCAAGACGGCCATCGACGCGCAGCTCACCGCGCACAGCATCACCGGCAACAGCGAGATGATGGATCTCGTCTCCAACATCGGGCACACCAACAACGCGTGGGCCGTCGGTCGCTTCGACCTGCTCGCCTCGCATGCGCAGCTGCCCGAGCAGGTCCGGCGCCAGATCCCGGCGATCAAGTGGTTTGCCGCGGCCGGCCATGTGGACGGCGGCGTATCGGGAAGTCTCCGCGCCGAGGCGCGCGATGACCAGGCAGCCGAGAATCTGCGCGATGTCGTGCGGGGCTTCCTGGCGCTGGCCCGCATGCAGGCGCAGGCGGATCCGCGAACCTCGCCGCTCGTCGAATCGCTGCAGCTCACGGGCACCGGGAAGACCGTCGCGCTCTCCTTCACCGTGCCGGCGGAGGTCCTCCAGATGATTCCCAAGGCGCCGCCCGCCGCTGCCGTGAGCCAGTAGACGCCGGCGCGCACGCGTCGCATCCGTTCGAGGGCCGAGGGCAGAGATGCCGCCGGCCCTTTTCTTTTGGCGACGTCGCGTGTACGCTCTGCGACCGTGCGCGAGCTCGTCTTTTTCTACGGCACCTTGATGACCGGGTTCGAACGGCGGCAACGCGCCGGCATCGACGCCAACCTCTCGTACCTCGGGCGTGGGTCCATCCAAGCAGCCCTCTTCGACCTGGGCTTCTACCCGGCCGCGGTGCCGGCGCCCGACGCCGTCGTGTGGGGTGAGCTCTACGGGGTCGTCGACGCGCCCACCGTGCTCGCGGCGCTGGATGAAATCGAGGGCTACCGGGAGGACGACCACGATCGGAGCCTGTACGTGCGCAGCCGCGCGACCGTCACCCTGATGGACGGCCGCACCGAGTCCGCGTGGGTGTATTTCTACAACGCCCCCCTGGGGCGGGCGGCCCGGATCGCGTCGGGGGACTATCTGGAACACGTGAAAGTCCGATAAGTACTGCGGAGCTGTTCCGAGTCGACCGGCCTTCAGGAACAGGCCGCGCTCATGCCATGACCGACCACAAACGCGACGCGGAGCGGGTCCCCCTTCCGGGCGAGGTCACGGGAGAGGTGTCCGTCTACGAGCCGATGGCCATTCTCGACCTGAGCGAGCGCGGCGCCCTGGTGGAGACCCGATTTCCGCTCCACATGGGGTCCCTGCACGAGTTCCGGCTCGTGCTCCAGACGGTGCCGGTGATCATCAAGGGGCGCATCGTGCACAGCCAGGTTCGGGGGCTCGAGCAGGGCGCGGTGGTGTACCGCACGGGGGTGGAGTTCATCGAGCCATCCGATCACGCCCTGGGGGCCATCCGGTCGTTCGTCGAGCGCCAGAAGATGGCCTCGCACGCGGCACCGGCAATCATCGACGCCGAGCTCGCCGACTAGCACCGATCGCGATCGGAGCCTGTCCGCGTGCGGAACGCTATACTGTCGTCGATGGCTCCTGCGGCCCCTCCCATCTACCACAACTTCATCGATGGACGATGGGTCCCCTCCGTGACGGGACGCACGTTCGAGAACCGCAACCCCGCCGACACCGACGACCTGATCGGACGTTTCCAGGATTCCGGGCGCGAGGACGTCGACGCGGCGATCCACGCGGCGACGCGCGCGTACGAGACGTGGCGGCTCGTCCCTGCTCCGGTCCGCGCGGAGATGCTCTTCAGGGCCGCGCAGGTGATCCTGGACCGCAAGGAACAGTACGCGCGCGACATGACGCGCGAAATGGGCAAGGTTCTCAGCGAGACGCGCGGCGACGTGCAGGAGGCCATCGACATGACCTTCTACATGGCGGGGGAGGGCCGACGGATGTTCGGCCAGACGGTCCCGTCCGAGCTGCGCAACAAGTTCGCGATGTCGGTACGGCAGCCGCTCGGGGTGTGCTCGGTGATCACGCCCTGGAACTTCCCGATGGCCATCCCGTCGTGGAAAATCATTCCCGCCCTCGTCTGCGGCAACACGGTCGTCTTCAAGCCCGCGTCGCAGACGCCCTTGTCGGCGTGGAACTTCGTCAAGGTGCTCGAGGACGCCGGCGTGCCGAAGGGAGTCGTCAACATGGTCACGGGTGACGGAGACCAGGTCGGCACACCCCTGACGACCAGCCCGTCCGTCCGCGTCGTGTCCTTCACGGGCTCCACGCACGTGGGGCGGATCGTGAACCAGGCCGCTGCCCCGACGTTCAAGAAAGTCCACCTCGAGATGGGGGGCAAGAACGTCATCATGATCATGGACGACGCGAACCTCGAGCTGGCGGTGGACGGCTGCCTGTGGGGCGGATTCGGAACCGCAGGGCAGCGCTGCACGGCGGCGAGCCGGGTCGTCGTTCACCAGAAAGTCTACAGGGCCTTCATCGAGCAGTTCGTCGCGCGCGCGCAGGCCCTGGTCGTCGGCAACGGCCTGAACGACGAGACGCAGGTCGGCCCGTCCAACAGCCAGTCCCAACTGGATACCGTGATGAGGTACGTCCGGATCGGACGCGAGGAAGGCGCCACGCTTGCCTGCGGCGGCCATCGCCTCGAGAAGGACGGCCTGTCCCGGGGCTACTTCCACGAGCCCACGATCTTCACCGACGTCCGCCCGACGATGCGGATCGCGCAGGAAGAGATTTTCGGACCGGTGGTGTCGGTGATCCCGTGCGGGTCCCTGGAGGAAGCGGTCGCGATCGGCAACGGTGTCGAGTACGGACTGTCGGCGTCGATCTATACCCAGGACATCAACCGCGCATTTTCAGCGATGCGCGATCTCTATACCGGCATCTTCTACGTGAATGCCCCGACGATCGGGGCCGAGGTGCATCTCCCGTTCGGAGGAACGAAGAACACCGGCAATGGGCATCGCGAGGCCGGCGTCGCGGCCCTGGACGTCTTTTCCGAATGGAAGTCGATTTACATCGACTTCAGCGGCAAGCTCCAGCGGGCGCAGATCGACCATGAACAAATCTGACGGGTTCGGGGCGGCACGGTGCCGGAGGCTGGGGGCCTGCCCCCCGGCTCGGACGCCACCCCCCCGGGGTCGGACCCGATGCCCTCGCCATCGAAGCTCCGCTGTTTGTGGTAAAGTCATTAGACTCCCCAACTTAACCAAGGTCGGGCAACCGACCTACGCGTGGCAGGTACCGTGCTCCATCTCGCGATAGGTATCGGCTATGTCCTGACGTACGCCGCCCTGGGCTGGGCCCTGCGCGGCCACGCGCTGGTCCTGTCGTTGTTCGGCACCGTGGGGCTCATCGTCCCGCCGCTGGCCGTCTGCGCGATCCTCGCGCATCGCCGCCGGCACTGGGCGGGGTGCCAGCGGCTGTTCTGGGACACGTTTGCGATTGGCGTCGGCCTCTGGATCATCGGCCATCTGGGGTGGGCCTTCGAGGCCATTGTGCTGCGCCATGCGTCCTGGCTGCAGTGGCACACGCTCTTCAGCCTGTGCGGTGGCATCGGTCCCCTGATTGCGCTGTTTGCCCGGCCGCACATCGGCGTGCGCCGGGACGCCGTCGGGCCGGTCGCTCTCGTGGTCGGCAGCTACGGCCTCCTCGCCGTCTTCATCTACACCTACTTCGTGCTGGTGCCGAGTCTCGTGCCCGGGAACACGACAGCCCAAGGGACCCTGCTCGAACTCGTCCAGGTGAACCGCGCGCTGCTGTTCTTCGGCATGGTCGCAGCGCTCATCATGGGCCGGCAGACAGCGTGGCGCCGCCCCTATGCGTGTCTCGCGGCGGGCACCGGGATCGGGTTCTTCCTGCGCCTCATCACGAGCCTCGCGATCATGGACGGCAAGTACCAGACCGGTACGTTGTACGACATGGCGTGGATTGCCCCGTTCCTGTTCTACGCCGGCGCCGCCGCGTCGGCGCCAGACTCCCCCCGGGAGGCAGAAAGGGTCGAGACGTATTCGACGACGTCGCACACGGTACTCGCGACGTTGCCGGTCTTCCTGCTTCCCGTCCTCGGCTACAGCGTGCTGTATATCCAGCCCCTGGGGGGCGCGGGCGATTCGTTCCGCGCGCTGCTGACGGGGTTGATGACCGTCGCCGGCCTCGGCGTCCTGACGCTCCGTCTGGCGGCCCAGGGCGGGGAGCTGCAACGGGCCGACGCGCGCATGCGGCTGCTGGCCGCCGCGACGGAGCAGACCGGCGATCTCATCCTGATCACCAATGCGGACGGTGGATTCGAGCTCGCGAACGATGCGTTCGTCCGCGCGCTCGGTTATTCGCGCGAAGAGCTGGCGGGCCTCGGGTTCGGCGATCTCGTCGATCGGGGTTCGGGCTCGCTCGAGGCGCACATCAGTTCGGAAGTGCAGGCGAGGGGCGTCTGGCGCGGAACGCTGCTGCGCCAGCGGCGCGACGGCTCGACGTTTCCGGCGGCGTGCACGGTCGTGGCGCTTCGGGACGGCACGGGTCGAATCACGCACTTCGTCGGGGCGGAGCGCGACATCGGGCAGGAGCTGAAGCTGCGCGATCAGCTGGTGCACAGCGAGCGGCTGTCGGCGATCGGCGAGCTCGTCGCGGGCGTGGCTCACGAGATCAACAACCCCCTGCAGACGATCATCGGGTCCGTGGAACTGCTCCTCGAGGACCGTCCCGACACGGGCTCCCGTCATGATCTCGAGATCGTGCGGCGGGAGGCGGCACGGGCGGGGCAGATCGTCCGGAACCTGCTGTCATTCGTGCGGCGCAGCGCACCCGATCGCGTCACCGCCGACCTCAACGACATCGTCCGCTCCGTCGTCGAGCTCAGGGGATACCACCTGCAGCAGCGCAACATCACGCTGACGACTGACCTCCAGGCCGCGGCCGCGCCGGTGCTCGTCAATCGCGAGGAGATTCAGCAGATCATCCTCAACCTGATCCTGAACGCCGAGCAGGCCATGCTCTCGGCCGACCGCGGCAGCACGATCACGATTCGTTCACTTTCCGAAGGAGGCAGCTGCATCGTCGAGGTGGCAGACGACGGGCCCGGAGTGAGCGGAGAGATGCGCGGACGCATTTTCGAACCGTTCTTCACGACCAAGGACGTGGGGCAGGGCACGGGGCTCGGGCTGTCGATTTCTCACGGCATTGCGTCGGCTCACGGCGGATCGCTCACGCTCTGCCACGGCGGCGCCGGCGCCTGCTTCAGGCTCACGTTACCTGCGCGCGAGGGCGCTTCCCGTGCACCCGTGGCGCCGCCTTCCACGGCGCCCACGCGGCGCGCGCTGATCGTGGACGACGAGGCGCCGATCAGGAAGCTGCTGGCGCGCATGCTCGAGCGCCGGGGTTTCGACGTGCTGGAGGCTGACACGGCCGAAGCGGCGCTCGAGATCGCGGACACTGCCGGGCTCGCGCTGGTGCTCTGCGACGTCCGTTTGCCCGGGTCGAACGGCATGGACCTGTGCCGGACGCTGCTGGCCCGGCGCCCCGAGCTCGAGCGTGCGTTCGTGTTCATCACGGGCGACCGTTCAGCCATCGACGTCGACGAAGTGCTCTCGAGAGTGCCTGTGCTGATCAAGCCATTCAGCTCGGCAGATCTGCAGGCCGTGCTCGTCACTCTGGGGCTAGAGGCGGTTGTGGCGTAGACCGAAGCTGGTAGCTGGAAGCTGGAAGCTGGTAGCTGGAAGCTGGAAGCTGGTAGCTACTTCTTCCTCGTTGCGATGTCATCCTTCAGCATCGGGTTGACCTTGAAGCCTGTCTTCTCCGCCGCCTTGACAGCCTTCTCGGCTTCGTCGAAACGTCCCGTCTGCAGGTAGACCACCGCGAGATTGCTGTATGCCTCCCCGGTTTTCGGGTCAGCCGCGACTGTGGCTCTGTATTCGCGTTCCGCATCTGCGAGCCGCCCGAGTCTGAAGAAGGCGCTTCCCAGCGCAAGGGAGACGTACGACGGTACGGAGGTGTCGAGGGACACATTGGTGCCGCGTTGAATGTTCTCCTGAATCTGCCGGCGCCTTTCGTAGAGCTGCCGGAGCGTCTCGGAGGTCTGACCGGTCTGGGGCCCCTGCTGGTACTGCCGTATGACTTCGTCGATTTCGATGACGCGATCCCTGCGGTATTGCTGGGCTTCCTGCTGATTCGAGAACTGCGTCGCCGCCTGCTCACGGTAGAGATCGCGACATTTGGAGAGGGCCTCGACCGCGTCGGCGTACTTCTTCTGGGGCATCAACGAGCGCCCGAGCGCGTAGTAAGCCATATCGAATGTCGGATCGACGTCGATTGCCCGGCGGAACTCCGCGGCCGCTTTGTCCCACCGCTCTGCCTTCAGGTCCTCGAGGCCAAGCTTGTACAACGGCATCGCGCGGCCACGGTTCTGATTCCGGAGCACCTGAGCGCTTGCAGGATTCGCGCAGAGTCCGAGCAGTATGACGACGCAGGCGGTTCGCAGGCGCATGTCAACTCTCCTGAGCGCGACCACTCGAAAAAAAAGCCCCGCGGGCCGAAGCCCGCGGGGCGCACGATACCTGAAGTGGCCCGTCTAGAAGATGAACTTCACGCCGATGCGCGCCTGCACCGGCTCCTGGAACTGATCGTCCATCAGGAAGCGGGGGTCTTTCTCGATGGCTTGCGACGAAATGAGCCCCGCGAGCGTCTCCTGGCCTGAGTAGAAGAGGGCCTCGTCAGGCTCCACGCCGTTGATCTTCTGGTAGGTCGAGAACCGCCCGATCGTGGTGTGCTGGTTGAACAGGTTCAGGACGTTGAGCCCGATCTGCACACGCTTGCTGCCGCCCGCCCGGAACGAGTGCTGCAGCGAGATGTCGGTCTGCGAGAACACCGGCGTGCGGCCGTCGCTGCCGCGTCCGAGGTACTGGACCGGGTAGTTGCTCGTCGGGAAGATCCCGATTTCGCGCGTGACCGGCAGGCCGCTGGACAGGAACTCGTTCAGTCCCAGGCTGGTGCCGAAGGGGAACGAGTAGATGAACTGCGTCTTGAACTGGCTGGGCCGGTCCGTTGCGAGCGGGCCGAAGGCGGGCTTTCCGCCATCGCGGAACATCATCAGCGGATAGTCGTAGCCACGTCCCACGTTCGGGCTGGTGCGGCCATTTTCATCCGACTGGGACAAGCCGGAATAATTTCCGTAGAGCCGGCTCCACAGGTAACTGCTGCGCATGTACCAGCGGTCCGCGAAGCGCTTCTCCAGCGACACCTCGACGCTGTCGTAGTCTCGCTTGGCCTTGGGCAGCGCGACCTTGGGATCCGTGAACGCCAGGGCGGTCAGATTTTCACCGGGATTGGCGATGACGTACCCTTCGCTGCCGTCGGGAGTCAGGAAGCCCGTGTCGTCAATCGCCCGGTCGAGCTGCTTGTGCACGTAGTGGACGCCGAGGGCGACCACGCTGCTCAGCTGATGATCGAGCCCGAACGTCGCTTCCTGCTGGCGCATCGGCTTGAGGCCGGGATCGATTGAATCCGCGTCCAGCGAAACGGCGCGGAAATCGATCGGTCCGCGGATGAGCGTGCCGGCGCACGCGGGCGGGCACCCCGAGCCGCTCACGAGCGTCGTGTAGTCTGGCTGGTCGAGCGCGTAGTAGTACTCGAGCCACTTGTCGCCGCCGAACGAACCGCGGGGCAGTTCCAGCTTGAAGATGTCGTAGAACACCCCCCACGAGCCGAACGCCTTCCACTTGCCGTCGCCGTTGATGTCGTAGGCGAACCCGGCACGCGGCGCGAGCTTGTCGCCGAACTTGAAATCGATACCGGCCTTCGGCAGGCCAGGACCCTTGGCATACAGCGGCACCTGTTCGTGCTCGGTGCGGAGGCCGGCGTTGATGGTCAGCTTCTGGCTGATCGTCCAGGAGTCCTGGACGAAGAGCCCGAGATTCGTCGTGTGGACGAGCCCTTCGGTGACGAAGCCCTTCTTGGGATCCACGCCGTTGCTTCGAACGGAGTAGTAACCGTAGGTGCCGCGCTTGACCGGCGAGCCGCTCGAGAGGGCCCGATCCCAGAAGATGGACACGCGGTTGCGTGATTCGCCGCTCAGGACGTCGTTCCCGATGCGGTCCGCCTGCACGCCGAATTTGAACTGGTGGTCGCCGCCCGCCTTCACGTAATACGTGCCGTCGGCCTGGAAGTTCGCGCGCGTCTGCTGATCGCGCACCACCTTCGTGTTGGACGGGATCGAGCGGAAGCCGGTGGCGCGCTGCAGGCTCACCGGCACGTCGAGGAGGCCGATGTTGTTGGTGTTCGTCCACCGGAACAGGGGCTGTTCCGTGACCTTGGAGTCGTGCTGGTCGGAGCTGTAATAGCCGCCGCGCACTCCGAAGAACAGCCTCTGCGACGCTGTCCAGTCCATGTTCGCAGAAATGGAGTAGTTCGGAAACACGGACTGCTTGCTGTAGTTCGTGTCCAGCCTGTCCGTGCCCGTGAGCGAAGGCAGCAGGCCCTGCGTGCGGCTCCAGCTGTTGTTGAACGCGACCCGGCTGCGGAGGCTGTTCGCCAGCTGCGAGGTGATATTGCCCGTGGCGTACTGCACCTGCGCCTTCGTGTCCGTGTTGAACGTGCCGGCGTTCGGGTTGACGGCCGTCGTGGGCGTCACGTTTCGAGTGGTGCTGGTGAGCGCCGGCTGGTACGCGCCGAAGAACCACGCGCGGTTCGGGACGATCGGGCCGCCGAGGGAGAAGCCGGGCTCGACGCGGTTCGTCGTGTCCTTCGGATACCTGATGTACTCAGACTTCGTCGAATCCGTCAGGTTCAGGCGCAGGGTCCGCGTCGGCTGTCCCTGCAGCTTGTCTCCCTGCCAGTTGAACAGCGCACTCCCGTGCCAGTCGTTGGTGCCGCTCTTGGTGATGACGTTGATGACGCCGCCGGTGGCGCCGCCGTACTCGGCCGTGTAGCCGCTCGACTTGACCTGAATCTCTTCGACGAAGTCGGCAATCAGGTTCTTGCCGGACGTGCCGGTCTGCAGGTTGGTCGTCTCGATCCCGTCGATGATGTAGCGGTTCTCGCCCGCACTCGCGCCGTCGATGGAGATGCCACCGAGCTTCGCTTCGGCATTGGCGCCCGGAGCCTGCGTCACGAAACTCGTGAAGTCGCGGCCCTTCGGCAGCAGCGCAATCTGCTCGCGCGAGATGTTCGTCTGGCGCGCGCTCTGTTTCACGTCGACGAGCGGCGATTCCGCCGTGACCTGGACGTTCTCGGCGACCCCCTGCACGCCCAGCGCGAGATCAACCTTCTTGATCTGACCAAGGCCCACGTCGATGTCGCTCTGCTTCTTGGGCGCGAAGCCCTGGATCGTCGCGGTCACCTCGTACGTGCCGGGGGCGACGGACGGGAAACGGTACGTGCCTTCCGAATCGGTCGTGGACGTCAGGACCACGCCGGTGTTGGTCCGCGCTTCGACGGTGACGCCGGGAAGCACTGCACCGGAACTGTCCCTCACGACGCCCTCGATGGAACCACGCTGTTCCTGTGCCGTGGCCGGCAAGGCAAACAACAGGGCCACCATCAGTGCGGCAAATGTACGTGCTCGCATGTCTGGTTCATCCTCCTGAATAACAACGGAAACAAGTCAGCGCATGCGGGGCCCCGAAGAGCCTGTCGGACGCGTTTGACTCGGAAAACTGGGACGAGCCCAGCCAGGGGACTATATAGCACGGAATATGCCCGTGTGCGGGACAACCGAGCATCAGTGAAATCAGGCACTTAGCGGCATTGGGGACGCAATTCGTCACTGGAATCCGTTTTTTTGAATCCAAAGTGATGGATTGTGTGACGAATCCGCCCGCGGGCCGGCTGCCGTTCGTCCCTGGGCCAGGGTGGCTCAGCTCAGACTTCCCCGGCCCAGTTCACGATTTTCCAGTGGCCAGTTCTCAGTTCCCAGTTCCCAGTTTCCAGTTCCCAGTCGAGCCCCGAATCCCGAATCCCGATATGATCGCGGCGTGACCGCCTCGGATGTCGTGATAGTCGGTGCGGCGAGGACGCCCATCGGGCGCTACGGCGGTGCATTTCGCGCCGTGCACCCGGCCGAGCTCGGCGCGGTGGCGGTCCGTGCCGCGTTGGCGAGGGCGGGCGTGGACGGCGCGCGCGTGGACGAAGTCCTGATCGGGCACGCCAGGCAGGCGGGTTCGGGACCGAACCCCGCGCG
>JANMCN010000171.1:0-5266 GCA_031361295.1 Acidobacteriota bacterium
GCGTCGCGGAGGGGTGTGCCGGTCAGCGTGGATGGTTGACGCGTGAAGAACTTGATTAGATCCATGGCTCACCACTTGGGAGCACGAGCAGACGCCGCGCCGGGTGCACTATACACCGCATCGCCCTCGAGTTGACCGGCGCTGCTGCCAGACTCGGCGGGAACGATCAGCGCGCTCGCGTCGAAGTGCCGACGAGCCTCAGGCCCTCTGTGTGCGCGGCACGCGACCCGCTCGTGGCGCGGCGTGCGTCGCGGATAACGTCGCCCGGTCGCGCTTCGTGCTCGACGGTGCCCGCCCGAAACGCAGTAGGGTCCGTGCGCCGGTTCGTCACTCGGATGTCGAGTAGCCGGATGCTCGCCCTGGCGTTGCTCCTGGCGGGCTGCGGGAGCCGGGGGGAGCTGACGGCTCCGACTCCCCCCTTGGCACCGAACCCAGGTCTTGCCTGCGGCGTCGAGCGGTGGTTCGTGAAAACGCTGGCGGACCCGGACGCCGGCCGGGTCGACGTGTCAGCCGCGACGCGGATCACGATCCGCGACCTCAACGCGCTGCCTGCACATTGTGAGGGAGGGCCCGACCGCCGCCTCTACAGTGCAGAGTTCCGGACATTCGAGATCGTCGGCCGTGTCACCTACGTGGCGCACGAGGACGACCGGGACTATCACCTGGCGCTCGAGGATCCGGACGCGCCCGGCTCCACGGTCGTGACAGAACTCGCCGATACGCTGTGCGGTGGCGCCTCGATGTCGCCCCATCTCGCGACGTTGCGGAGCGTGGAGGGGATGTTCGCGAGCATTCTGGGGTCACGCCCGCCGACCACGCTGGTCGGCTCGATCGTGCGCATCCAGGGCGTGGGGTTCTACGACTTCGATCACGGTCAGCGCGGACGCGCGCGGAACTGCATCGAGCTGCATCCGATCGTCTCAATCTCGCGTTGATCGTCGCTCGGGATTGAGACGCCGCCGGTGATGCCCCGACATCGGCATCCCGAGCGCGGCCCGCGCCGGCTCGACCGGCCTCATGGCTCGGGCAGCTGGCAACGCCTGCTCGACCCGCTTCGCCGATTGGGCTACCATGCGCTCTCCTGGCCCGGCCGGCGACGGTCATCCTGCGCCGGTGGGGCCGCCCAACTGATCGTCGCCAGCAGTCCCGCCGCCGGCTGTGGCCGGTGCGAGCCGGACGAAGGAGTCCCGGATCATGCCAGCCAACGTGCGACAGATGCTGCACGGCAAACCCGATGTGTTCGCGGTTGGGCCGGACGACACGGTGCTGGATGCCTTGCGGCTCATGGCCGACCGGAATATCGGGGCCGTCCTCGTCCTCCGCGATCAGACAGTCGAGGGCATCCTCTCCGAACGCGACTACGCACGGAAAGTGATCCTGCTCGGCAAGCGCTCCGAGGACACGCTGGTCCGCGAGATCATGACGACGAGGGTCATCTGCGTCGCACCGGAGTGGACCACGGAGCAGTGCATGGCGCTCATGACCGACAAGCACGTCCGGCACCTGCCCGTGACGGAACGGGACCGGGTGATCGGAGTCATCTCCATCGGCGACGTCGTCCGCGCGGTGGTCGAGGAGCAGCAGTTCACGATCCGCTCCCTCGAACGCTACATCAGCTCCTGACGCCGCTGAGACGCGTCCGTAGATGCCCGCGCATCGCACGGGTGCGGCGGAACATCCGGGATGAGAGCGCCCGGGTGCACGTCCGTTCCGCAAGACCATCCTGCTTCCGAGGCGTCCCGGGGCCTTTCGTCACGATTCACGCAAGCGCGGAAACCGCGTCGATCAGGGTCGATCCGACGTCCCCCTCGATCTTGAGCTCCGCAAGATCATCGGCGCGCGTGCGCCCGCGATTGACGATGGCGATCGGCAAGCCGGCCTCGTGGGCCAGTCGCACGAATCGAAAGCCCGAGTAGATCATCAGGGATGATCCGGCGACGAGCATCGCGTCCGCCCCAGCGAGCGCCTTGCACGCGTCTGCGTAGTGCTCGCCCGGCACGTTCTCGCCGAAAAAGACGACGTCCGGCTTGAGCAGGTGGCCACACCGCTCGCAGCGCGGCGCCGCGAACGATTCGATGATCGCGCCGTCGACATCGGCATCGCCGTCCGGGGCGGTCGCTGCCTCAGCCGGCCAGGTGGCATTGGCGGCAGCGATGGTGCGCTGAAGATCTGCGCGGCTGGTGCGTTCGCCGCAACCGAGGCAGACGACGACGTCGAGTCGGCCGTGGAGGTCGAGGACCGTGCGGCTGCCGGCGCGCTGGTGCAGGCGGTCGACGTTCTGCGTGACGAGCTGGAGCAGCGTGCCGGCGCTCTCCCAGTCGGCGAACGCACGATGCGCGTCGTTCGGCACGGCGCTCGTGAAGCGTGGCCAGCCGGAGTACGCGCGCGCCCAGTAGCGCCGGTAGACCGCCTCCTGCGTACGAAACGCCTGGATCATCACCGGCGGCCGCCGCTTCCACTCGCCCCGATCATCGCGGTAGTCGGGGATTCCGGATGCCGTGCTGCACCCCGCGCCGGTGAGAGCGAAGACGCGACGATGGCGGGCCATCCAGCGGCGCAGCCGATCGTCGCCCGCATCCAACGTGGCCATCGAAGTCGATCCTATCGCAGGCGCAGGCCGTCCGCGCTTGGACCCGACTTGAAAGAGTTACCCGGCATCGAGAGGTCAGGCAGGAGCGATTTGGCGAACCGGGCCACGTACGCGTAGCGTATGGGAGCGTGCGCATCCCCGCGAGAGAAGCCGATCCGCGATGACCACTCCTGGACTCCTCCCTGAGCCTCCCCCGAGGCTGTTGTCTCTGGACGTGGTGCGCGGGATCACGATCGCGTTCATGATCATGGTCAACAATAACGGCGGACCCGCGTCGTGGGGCTTCATGCACCACGCCGCCTGGGATGGGCTGACCGTCACCGATCTCGTGTTTCCCACCTTCGTGCTGGTGATGGGCATCTCGGTGGTGTTTGCCATCGAGAGCAGGCTGGCGCGCGGCGCGACGCGGGGTCAGCTGGTACGGCACGCGGTGCAGCGGGCCGTGATCCTGTGCCTGCTGGGCATCGTCGTCAACAGCTTTCCCTTCTTCGAGCTCGAGCACATGCGTTTCTACGGCGTGCTGCAGCGCATCGCCGTCTGCTACCTGGCGGTGTCGCTGTTATACCTGTGGAACAGTCGCCCCTGGGCGATCGCGGCTGCCCTCGTGCTCGCGCTGGTCGGGTACTGGGTGCTCGTGCGCTGGGTTCCCGTGCCTGGTGCGGGGGTGCCGGGCCGCGACGTGCCGTTCCTGGATGTACGTCAGAACCTGGTGTCGTGGATCGATCGCCAGGTGTTTCCCTATCACCTGTACCGCGACGCGCCGGACCACAACGTGCGCGACCCTGAAGGCCTGCTGAGCGACCTGCCGGCGATCGGCACCGCGCTGTTGGGAATACTGACAGGCCTCTGGCTGCGGACGCGCCGATCGATGCCTGCGAAGGTGAGGGGGATGGCCGGCGCCGCCATCGGCAGCATGGCGCTCGGCTACCTGTGGGCGCTCTGGTTTCCGCTGAACAAGAACATGTGGACCAGTTCTTATGTCCTGGTGGCGGGAGGCTACTCGCTGGCGCTGGTGACGCTTGTCTTCTGGGCGGTGGAGCAGAAGGGGTGGCGGACGGGCTGGACGTGGCTGTGGCTGGTCTTCGGATCCAATGCGATTGCGGCGTACATGTTCAGCGAGCTGCTGCCCGGAGTGCTGCACAACATCCACTTCGTTTCAGGGGGTCAGCGGACCGACGTGATCGCCTTTGTGGTGGCCCACGTGTTCGCGCACATTCCCCGCCCCGCATGGGCCGCGTTTGCCTATTCGGTCAGCTACACAGCGGTCTGTTTCGTGCCGGTGTGGATTCTCTACCGCAGGCGGATTTTCCTGAAGGTGTGAGGGCTGCAGCCCGGCGGCACGCAGAGGCGAATATCGGCCTCCGCTCTGCTGGCCGAAGACTCGACGCGAGTGGCTCCGAGGGGCGAGTCTTCACAATCGGGGATCCGGCAGACCGCATTCGACGTGTTCTCAATCGCTCTAGGATAAACTGCCTTCCGGGCGGTCTCGCCCGGGAGGTTCATCATGGTTCAACACCTGTGCCATCGCGCGCTGACTCTGTTCACGTGTCTCCTGTTTCTCGCGGCCCCCGCCTTCGCGCAGGGGAGCGCGGGTAAAAAGCCGTTACCCGCGCCGGCGTCCGCCGGCGCTCCTGTCGATCTCAACAGCGCCTCGGAAAAAGACCTCGAGGCGCTCCCGGGTGTCGGCGCCGCCACAGCCAGGAAGATCATTGCAGGTCGGCCGTATACGTCCACGGCGGATTTGTCGAAAGCTGGGGTTTCAAAGGCGACGATCGACAAAATCAACGGGTTGGTGACCGTCGGTGCGACCTCGGCGCCGGCGACTCGTCCGCAGTCAGAGTCACGGCGCCCATCGTCATCGCCCGCACCATCGGGGCCTGTTGATTTGAACACCGCGTCGGAGAAGGACCTCGAGGCGTTGCCCGGCGTCGGCCCTGCGACGGCGAAGAAGATCATCGCCGCTCGCCCCTACACCTCCGCAGCGGACCTCTCCAAGGCCGGCGTGCCAAACGCGACCATTCAAAAGGTCACGCCGCTCGTGACGGCAAGCGCGGCCCCCGCACCTCCGGCGGCACCCCGCGCGCCTCGCGCGCCCGTCCCCCCTGCGCCGACCAGTTCCAATGATCGCCCGACCACGGCTCCTTCAGGGGGGACTTCGACGCCGGCGTATCCCTCCTCGCGCCCCGATGCGCCCGCCCAACAGCCCCCATCGGCGGGGATGGTGTGGGTGAATCTCGATACCAAGGTGTTTCACCATGCGGGCGATCGGTACTACGGCAAGACGAAGCACGGAAAGTGGATGACGGAGGCAGACGCGCTGGCGGCGGGGTATCGCGCCTCGAAGAGTGGGCCCAAGTGAGCGACTTTGGCCCCAGCGCCGGCTAACCGGCGGTCGTCGAGCGCAATCTGGTCCAGGGTGTCCTGACCTCGCCGAAGTCGCATCAGCGCCGACGTGTGGACGTGTCGGAACAGCTGATGGCCGCGCTTGAGGACTGGCGCGTGTCCAGCTGGCGCGGTGGCTCAAGAAGGGCGAGACCTGCCGGTCTGGGTGTCCCCGTCACGATAGGGCACGGCGATGCAGCGAATCTTCGCTGACCTACAGCTCACGTCTGGCTTCGTCGGCCTCTTCGGCGAGCTCACGGAGCGCCGCAAAGAACTCTCGCGATTGACCGATGA
>JANMCN010000190.1:0-8877 GCA_031361295.1 Acidobacteriota bacterium
CGACTCTCTGATCATGACGCCGGTTTTGGACCACGAGCTCGCCTGCGACACCGACCGGACGCGGACTACGACATCGACGTCGCCGGTGACTTCCTGATAGATGAAATGGAACTGATCGGAAGTATTCCAGATGTCGAGGCCGCCGGCACTGACAGTGTAAGTACCTGAACTGTAGGTAGTACTTCCCGTTATCGCAGGAGTTCCGATGTCACGCGCGACCCACGGAGCGGGCGGAGCTTGCGCGAAAATCGGGCGCGCCGAAAGCAAGACAACGAACAATAGAGCAATTGCGACACGGGTCGCACGGGCGCCTTTATGGAAGATGGCGAAAACATCAGTCATTCCTGGGTTGTCCGTCTCGACAGGTCGCAGCCTCGCAGGGCAATAACGAACTCAGCAAAGGATTTGCCGGCGCACGGGCGAGCTGAACAGCAGCGCACATGCGAAGTTCCGGAATTAAAACGAAGAGCGCGGAAAGGCTGGGGTGTGAAGTGGTGGGTAAGAAGGTAATGGGCCGGAGGAGTGATCGAGTGCTTCTTACACGTTGCGCTGATTGGTCGAGGTGCAGCCCATGCGAACCGCAGGCGCGCACGGGCTGCCGATCACACCTTGATCACATCCGTCAATTCCTTCACGGCCGCGGCTGATTTCTTGAGGGCCGCATCTTCGTCCGCGGTCAGCTTGATCTGGATGATCTGCTCGACGCCGCGCGCGCCGAGCTTCACGGGGACGCCCACGAAGAGGTCGTGAATGCCGTACTCACCCTGCAGGAAGACCGAACACGGGACGATCTTCTTCTTGTCCTTGAGAATAATTTCGACCATCTCGGCGGCCGCCGATCCCGGCGCATACCACGCACTGGTTCCCACCATCTTCGTGATCTCGGCGCCGCCGTTGGCGGTGCGCACGCCGATGGCCGCAATCTTCTCCGGCGTCAGCCCGGGGTAGTCGGGCAGCGGGATGCCCGCGATCGTCGAGTACCGCGGGAGCGGCACCATCGTGTCGCCGTGCCCGCCGAGCACGAACGCGTGAATGCTCTCGACCGAGACGCCCGTCTCCATCGCGATGAAGGCACGCATCCGCGCCGAATCGAGGACACCCGCCATGCCGATCACGCGCTCACGCGGGAACCCGCTCAGGCGGTAGACGGCCTGGCACATGGCATCCAGCGGATTCGCCACAGGCACGATAATCGTGTTGGGCGAGTACTTCACGATCTGCTCGGTGACCGACTGCATGATCTTGAAGTTGACGTTGAGCAGGTCGTCGCGGCTCATGCCGGGCTTGCGGGGCACGCCGGATGTGATCACGACGACATCCGAGCCGGCGGTCTGCGCCCACCCCTCGTCGTTGGCGCCGTATCCCACGACGCGCGAGTCGGACCCTTCGATCGGACAGGCCTCGAGCATGTCGAGCCCGATGCCCGCCGCCTTCTGGTCCGCGATGTCGATGATGACGACGTCGGCGAGCTCGCGATCGGCGATCGCACGTGCGACGGTCGCGCCGACCGCGCCTGCCCCGCCGACGACGGTGACCTTTCTATTCATAAGCTTGTCCTGACCGGCATGTTCGCGATGATCGCGTCGGCAAATGCGGAGGTCTTCAACTCGGTGGCCCCCTCCATCTGACGCGCGAGGTCGTAGGTGACCTTCTTGTCCTTGATCGTCTTCTCGAGCCCGCGCTCGATCAGGTCCGCCGCGCCCCCCCACCCGAGGTACCGCAGCATCATGACTCCCGACAGGATGACGGATCCGGGATTGATGACATCCTTGCCCGCATACTTCGGCGCCGTACCATGGGTCGCCTCGAAGAACCCGATGTCGTCCCCTATGTTCGCGCCCGGGGCGATACCCAGGCCTCCAACCTGCGCGGCGCAGGCGTCGGAGAGATAGTCACCATTCAGGTTTGGACACGCGAACACGTCGTAGTCGGCCGTCCGCGTCAGGATCTGCTGGAATACGCTGTCCGCAATCCGGTCGTTGACGAGCACCTTGCCGTCGCGAGAGGCGCCATTCCCGGCTTCCTCCTCCGTCACGATCTGATCGCGGAACTCCGACGTAGCCACTTCGTACCCCCAGTCCCGGAACGCCCCCTCGGTGAACTTCATGATGTTCCCCTTGTGCACGAGCGTCAGCGTCCGGCGCTTGTTGTCAACGGCGTACTGCAGCGCCATGCGGACCAGACGCTTCGTGCCGAACTCCGAAATCGGTTTGATGCCAATACCCGAGTCGTGACGGATGCGCTTCCCCATCTCGCGCTCGAGGAACTCGATGACTTTCGCGGCCTCCGGCGTGCCCTTGGCCCACTCGATGCCGGCATACACGTCTTCGGTGTTCTCGCGGAAGATCACGACGTCCATCCGCTCGGGGTGCGTGACCGGCGCGGGCGTCCCCGTGAAGTAGCGGACCGGCCGTACGCAGGCATACAGGTCGAGCACCTGCCGCAGCGTCACGTTCAGGCTGCGGATGCCGCCGCCGACCGGCGTCGTGAGCGGCCCCTTGATGGCGACCTTGTAGGCCCGGACCGCCTCCAGCGTGTCGTTCGGCAGCCACTCGCCATATTGGTTCTTCGCCTTTTCACCGGCCGGCACCTCGAACCAGGCAATGCGCTTCTTTCCACCGAACGCGGTCTGGACGGCGGCGTCGAACACCCGCACACTGGCGCGCCAGATGTCCGGGCCGGTGCCATCGCCTTCGATAAAGGGCACGATGGGATCGTCGGGGACGACGAGGCGGCCGCCGGTTCGCGTGATTGGCGTGCCGGAGGACGGCGCTTTGAGGATCGTGAAGTTCGGCATAAGGAATTAGGTCACATCACCGTCACGGCCGCGTTCGATCTACACAGAAACTGTGGAAAAGCTTGTGGAAATCGGACCGCGCCGTGCACATCGCCCCACGTCAATCCGCAGTTTCGAGCGGTTTGCACCAGGTTGGTGCGCGCACTGACGCGACGGCGTGCGCATACGATTCCACGGAACACGACATTATACTTAAGAGCGTCGTCTGAATTCCCTCCCGCATACCACTGGAGCCTAGCAAACGCACCATGCACATTGTCATCGCCGATCAACTCCCTTCGTCAGCCGTCGAACTCCTGCGCAGTGTACCGGGATGGACCATCGACGCGCGCTCCGGCCGCCCGGCCGACGAACTCGCACGTGATCTCGCCGAAGCCGACGCGCTCGTGGTGCGGAGCGCCACGAAGGTGACGGCTGCCGTCATGGCCGCCGCTCCTCGCCTGCGGGCAATTGCCCGCGCGGGCACCGGCGTCGACAACGTCGACGTGAAGACGGCGACCGAGCGCGGCATCGTCGTCATGAACGCCCCCGGCGCGAACAGTATCAGCGTGGCGGAACTCGCGGTGGCCTTGATGCTCTCGCTGTCGCGCTCGATTCCCGCAGCGGACGCGTACATGAAAGCCGGCGTGTGGGAAAAGAAGAAGCTCACCGGCGGCGAGCTGCGCGGCAAGACGCTCGGCATCGTCGGCCTCGGCCGCATCGGGCAGGAGGTCGGCGCGCGCGCCCGCGCCTTCGGGATGAGCCTCGTCGCGCACGATCCGTTCATCTCCGAGCAGGTCGCCGCGACCATGGGGATTCAGCTGCTCTCACTCGACGAGCTGTGCGGGGTAGCCGACTACATCACGCTCCACCTGCCGTCCACGCCGGAGACGCGGCACCTGTTCGATGCGGCCCGCTTCGCCAAGTGCAAGCCGGGCCTCCGGATCGTGAACACGGCGCGCGGCGAGCTGATTGACGAGGGCGCGCTGGCGGACGCCATCGAGGCGCGCCAGGTTGCGGGCGCCGGGCTCGACGTTTTCCAGAAGGAGCCACCGGCAGACTGGCGCCTGGCCAAACTGCCGCAGGTGGTCGCGACGCCCCATATTGCCGCGTCCACCGTCGAGGCACAGGAGCAGGTCGGCATCGAAACCGCCGTCGCGCTGCGCGACTTCCTCCAGGAGGGTGTCATTCGGAACGCGGTGAACTTTCCCGGGATCAGGGGTGAAGAGTTCGCGCGGGTCCGCCCGTTCATCCTGCTGGCCGAGCGGATGGGCGCGGTCGTCTCACAGCTGGCGGACGGCCGCACACAGTCGGTCGGCATCCGTTATTACGGTCCGCTCGTAAGCAGCCACGCCGAGTTCATCGCCAGCGCGGTCGTCGCCGGGGTGCTGAGGCCGATGTTGTCGTCCAGCGTCACGGTGGTGAACGCCCGCGCGATCGCCGCGGAGCGGGGGATCGAAGTCGTGGAATCGCGCAGCTCGCGGCCACGCTCGTTCGCGAACATGCTGTCGGTCAAGCTGCAGACGACCGGCGGAGAGTGCTGGATCGAGGGCACCGTGTTCGAAGGCGACAGCCCTCGGCTCACCCAGCTCGACGGGGTCGATGTGGAGGTGCCCCTCGTCGACGGTTCACTGCTCGTCATCCGGAATGACGATCGGCCGGGCGTGATCGGCGAGGTCGGAACGATTCTCGGGCGTCACGGGATCAATATCGGCAGTTTCGCACTGGGTCGGCTAGCCGGCGGCGCCGTCGGGGTGGTGAATCTCGATCAGGCCGGCCGCAGCGAATCTGCGGACGCGGGGGCGATGGCGGAGCTCCGGAAGGCCTCCGCCATCAAGGCGGTCAACCTGCTTACCTTAGGGCCAGGCGCCGCGTAGACCCGGTGACGAGATCCTGCAGTTCCACCGCGTCGGGGCCCACGGCGCTGACGCGGTAGCGATCGGCGAACGCCTGCCCTTCAGAGACCATGAACAGCTGATCGCCAGGCGCGGTCAGCATGGCGGTCCGCTTCGTCCCGTCCCCGGTCTTCTGCTCCGCCACACCGACCAGTTCGATGACGAGGTCGGGAACGACCGGCACGCCGGGACGATCCACCACCCTGGGGCGGGAAGATGTCGCGACGGCGTGGACCGCGCGTTCGCGCGCGCCAAACACGAACGGGTTCCGCCGCGGTGGGTCGGGCGCCGGCGCGGCCGCGAGCCGCGTGCGCAGCCTGCCGGCTTGCGACTGCACCGCAGCCGCCACCGTATCGAGCTGGGCGAGGTCAGCGGGCCGTCGCTCGATGCCCGGCGAAGGATGGGCACGCGACGCGCCCGCCGCTGACGCAAGCCATGCAACAAGCAGGGTTGCTCCGCCGAGGTACGCCGCAGCGCGTGCAGGAGCCATCTTGGCAGCTTTCAGGATCCACTACTCTCGGTCCGGATCCGCAGGACAGACGGACTCCATTTTACTCCCTGATGCGAACTCGAGCCGCAGGATTCTGCGGCGGTTCCGAAGTCCGCCGGCTACTCACAGGACTCGCCCGCGGGGCTGAAGCCCCGCGCGACGTGCGTCACGGGACACTCGTAGCGCGCAGCTTCAGCTCGGCGTTCAGGTGCGTGCAGTTGTGGTAAGATTTGCCGTGCCCCCTGTTTCCAGCTCCGGGCCTTCCACGTACACCATCGATTCCGCAGTCGCTGTCATCCCCGCGCGCTACCAGTCGTCCCGGCTCCCGGGGAAAGCTCTCGCCGAGATCGCCGGACGTTCGATGATCGAGCATGTCTATCGGCGCACCGCGGCCGCCCGCTCAATCGCCGCGGTGATCGTCGCGACAGACGACGAGCGGATTCACCGTGCCGTGCTTGCCTTCGGCGGCGACGCACGGATGACCTCGTCGGCCCACGAGAGCGGCACGGACCGGATCGCAGAGGTCGCGGCGGAGCTGCGCTGTGCACTGATCGTGAACGTTCAGGGGGACGAGCCTCTGATCGAGCCCGCGATGATCGACGAAGCCGTGGCCCCGTTCGCGACCGACGAGGGGCTCATGATGAGCACGCTCCGGCGCCGGATCGACGGCGAGGAGGAACGGCAGAATCCCAACGTCACGAAAGTCGTGGTCGATCGGAGCGGGTTCGCGATGTACTTCTCCCGCGCGCCCATTCCGTTTGCGCGGCACGACTGCCTCCCGGCTCCGGCATGGCGCCACGTGGGCCTGTACGTGTACCGGCGCGAGTGCCTCCTCCGGCTCGCCGCGCTGCCGCCGACGGCACTGGAACGATCCGAGGCGCTGGAACAGCTCCGAGCCCTCGAATACGGGATCCGCATCAAGGCGGTCGAGACCGCGTTCGAGAGTGTCGGCGTCGATACACCCGCCGACCTCGAGCGTGTGCGTGCCATCCTGTCGAAACCCGAAGCTCCGGAACCTGTGAGTGCGCGGCGGGCCTAGTTACCATCCGAGAGAGAGGACGATGCAGGACCATACGGCGAACATCAGCAACGACGGACGCGAGCGGCCGGTCAAATACATCCTGGTGACAGGCGGCGTCGTGTCGTCTCTCGGCAAGGGCCTCGCGGCGGCTTCGATCGGGGCCCTGCTGGAAGGGCACGGCTACAAGGTCGCCCTGCAGAAATTCGACCCGTATATCAACGTCGATCCCGGCACGATGAGCCCATATCAGCACGGCGAGGTCTACGTCACCGACGACGGGACCGAGACGGATCTCGATCTCGGGCACTACGAGCGGTTCACGAACCAGGTCACGACACGCAACAACAACTGGACGACCGGCAAGATCTATCTGTCGGTCATACAGAAGGAACGGCGCGGCGATTATCTCGGACGGACCGTCCAGGTGATCCCTCACATCACCAACGAGATCAAGGACAGCATCCGCGCCGTCGCGAAGGACGTTGACATCGTGCTCGTCGAGATCGGCGGCACCGTGGGCGACATCGAGAGCCTCCCGTTCGTCGAGGCCATCCGGCAGCTCCGCCAGGATGTCGGCCGCGAGAACACGCTCTATATCCACCTGACGCTGGTGCCCTTCATCGGGGCGGCCGGCGAGCTGAAGACGAAGCCGACCCAGCACAGCGTTCGCGACCTGCGGGCAATCGGTATCCAGCCCGACATCCTGCTCTGCCGCACCGATCGGTTCCTCGACCAGGACATCAAGCGGAAGATCGCGCTCTTCTGCGACGTCGACGAAGAAGCCGTCATCACCGCGAAGGATGTGTCGAGCATCTATGAGGTGCCGCTCGTGCTGGCCGCCGAGGGGCTCGATCGCATCGTGCTGGACCGGCTGCACCTGCCGCAGACCGAAGCGCGCATGGCCGCGTGGGTGGACCTGGTCGACCGGATCAAGCACCCGTCGGACGAGGTGACGATCCATGTCGTCGGCAAGTACGTGGGGTACGAAGACTCGTACAAGAGCCTGAACGAGGCGCTCTATCACGGCGGATTCAGGCACCGGCTGCGGATCAACATCCGCTGGGTCGAGGCCGAGGCGCTCGAGCAGCCAGGCGGCGAACAGCTGCTCGACGGCGCGAACGGCATTCTCGTCCCCGGCGGGTTCGGCGATCGCGGCACGCGCGGCATGATGCGGGCGGCCGAAGTGGCGCGGGAGCGCGGGATCCCGTTTTTCGGAATCTGCTACGGCTTTCAGTGGGCGGCGGTGGAGTACGCGCGGCACGTCTGCGGGCTGACGCAGGCGGACTCGACCGAGTGCGCGCCCGACACGCCGCACAACGTCATCTACAAGCTGCGCGACCTGCTGGGGGTGGACGACCTCGGGGGCACGATGCGCCTTGGCTCATACGACTGCCAGCTCACCCCGGGGTCACTCGCCCAGCGGCTCTACGGCGAGGCGGTGATCAGCGAGCGGCATCGGCATCGGTACGAGTTCAACTGCCTGTTCGAACAGGCGCTCGCCGACAAGGGGCTGCAGATCGTCGGCCGCTCGCTCGACGGCAAGTTCGTCGAAATCATCGAGCTGCCGTCACACCCGTGGTTCGTCGCCGTCCAGTTTCACCCCGAATTCAAGTCGAAGCCGCTCCGGCCGCATCCGCTCTTTGCCGGTTTCGTCGAAGCGAGCCACCGTCGCAGGCTTGCGGCTCACCATCACGACACCGCGACCGTGGTCGGGTAAGCCGCGTGCAGGCGATCCAGCTTGGCGGGCTCACGATCGGAGGCGGCTCGCGGCTCGTGCTCATTGCCGGCCCGTGCGTCATCGAGAGCGAGGCGCACGCGGTGGACATGGCGCTGGCGATCCGGGACATCGCGGCGCGCACCGGTGTGCCCTTCGTCTTCAAGGCGTCGTACGACAAGGCCAACCGCACGTCCGGGAGATCGTTCCGCGGCCCGGGTCTCATGGAGGGCGTTCGAATCCTGGGACGGGTGCGCTCGGCCGCCGCCGTGCCCATCCTGACCGACATCCATGATGCCTCGCAGGCGGCGCCCGTGGCGGAGATCGCCGACATTCTCCAGATCCCGGCGTTTCTCTCGAGGCAGACCGATCTACTGGTCGCGGCCGCGCACACGGGGCGGGTCGTCAATATCAAGAAGGGGCAGTTCCTCTCTCCGGGCGACATGCGCCACGCGATCGACAAGGTGGTCGCAGCGGGGAACCGGCGGGTGATTGTCACCGAACGCGGGTTCAGCTTCGGATATAACAACCTCGTGGTGGACATGCGCGCCTTCCCGATGCTCCGCTCGCTGGGCTACCCGGTCGTATACGACGTGACGCACAGCCTGCAGTTGCCGGGCGCGGGCGACGGCGTCACGGCCGGGCAAGCCGAGTTCATCGAGCCGATGGCCTCGGCCGGCGTCGCGGCCGGCATCGACGGTGTCTTCATGGAAGTGCACGAGGAGCCCGCGCGGGCGAAAAGCGACGCCCAGAACGCGCTTCGACTCGATCTGCTGGAACCGCTGCTCCGTCGTCTGATGGCTATCGACACGATCGTCAAGCAGGCCGACCGAGCGGTAACGACAACCGGGGGCGCACACTCCCGTGGTTGACCTCGCGCTGGCGCGCAAGGTGCTCGAGACCGAAGCCGCAGCCATCCTCGCGCTCGTTCCGCGAATCGGCCGGCGATTCGAGCAAGCCGTCGAGATGCTGCAGGCGTGT
>JANMCN010000218.1:0-41246 GCA_031361295.1 Acidobacteriota bacterium
TGGCGATCGGGTCTTGCCTCGACCACACGCCCAGCAGCCGCGTGACCAGCGAGATGATTCCCAGCGCCGCGACGATGAGCAGATTACGCACCACCAGCGGAGCGTCCAGGCCGTAGTTTGGAAGGCGATTGTCTTTCATCCCGTTCCCTCTTGTGAACTGGGGCAATCTACTCTCGCGGACGCCCTGATGACAACAGACACCCGCGATCAGACCGGGACACCCGTTCGCCGCGAGCGCCGTGGGGTAATGGACAGACGTACGAAGGCAAGTCCGATCAGCAGGGCAAGTTTCCGAATGACCGTTCCACCCGGCCGCTATGATGTCGCGATCGACGGTCGCTTCGTGCAGTACGACATCAACCAGTTACAGCACGGCATCACGAAATTGCCTCTCGTGGCCGGCCAGGGCGCTCAGTTCCAGTTCGTGCCGCGTTAGAGTCGTTGCTGCAGAGCGAGCCGTACAGCCGCAGGCGTGCGCCCGGGTCAGGCGACACGGCGAAGTAAATCCAGTTCGCGCAGCCATCCGTTGATGTGGTTCCAACTGGCGAAATTTAGGGTCACCACTTTCCCTGAACACTGTCGGATCGCAGGCAAGGTCAGAAGAAAGTCGGGCCCCGGGAAGACCGTTAAGGACGATGCAGGGAAATGGCCCATGAACCAGTGGCGCTGGATTTGCTATTGCGGTGCGTTCGCCTTCAGAGGGCCACGGCGCGGGTCCAGGCGATTGAACGAACCCGAGGTGACGGGGTATGCGGTACGGTAGCGCGGGCGCTCGAGTCGGCGTGTTAGTCGTGTCCCTGTCGACGTCTGGAGCCTTCACAGCGTCGGCCAGTCCGATCCTCACGACAGCCGCCGAGACACAAATTGAAGCGTGGCTGGGCGCTGGCGATCTCGACTTCAGAAATATTTTCACGAAGGGATCGCCGTCCGACACCACGCTGGACTGGCATCAGGCGGTCGATGGTCGCGGGGCCACCGTGTCGCTGCTCTCGGTGACGGATTCAGCGGGTGCTGCGTACGTCATCGGGGGATACAACCCCCAGAGCTGGGACAGCTTGGGCGCCTATCACATGACCGTCGCAGACGCGGACAGAACCGCCTTCATCTTCAACCTCACCACCAACGTGCTCCTCGCACAAAAAGCCGCCAACTACGACGATGCGAACTGTTCCCAAGGGGCGGGCGCGCCCAACTGCGGCAAGTATCAGACGTACAACTACGCGCTGTATGGCCCGACGTTTGGCGCCGGTCATGACCTCAACGTCGGCTTCGACCTTAACAGCAACAGCGAAACCGGCTACCTCAATGTCGGATATGAGGAGGCATACAGTTATGGCCCCAGCCTCGTGTACTACGACGGCCGCGGGCTGCTGCCTCAGAACTCATCGCGATGCGGTGCAACCTGCGGCTTCGACGCCTTCACGATCAACGGGCTCGAAACCTACACGTTCGCGCCAGCGACGCCCGTTCCCGAGCCATCGACCCTGATGCTGCTGGCGGCCGGTCTCGCGAGCGTGATCCTCAGCGGACGACGTGTCCGACACCCGGTCTGCGCGGTGGATCACATCACGTTCAGCGCAGAGATTTAGGAAAACGGGCACCCCCACTGCCGTGCCCCCAGTAGGGTCCCCGGCAGTTTCCGCGCCGGGAACGGCCTCCCGAAACAGCAAACGCCCCACGGTTCCATCTACGTATCAGGCGACCGGTGGGACCCTCAGGCGGATCGCGCGCCGGGTTTGGCCTCGAGGGGGTTGGGTATTCGCGTCGCGGGATTCTCGGATTTGAGTCGGCCGGATTCCCCGCTCGCCAGTGCCATACGTCCAGCGTCAAGGCTCCAGGTCCACGGACAGCCGCGCCATGCGCAGCACAGGACGGCCCACGGCGCCACCAGACCGCCCGCTCGAACCGTGATGCTTGGCATACAACCGAACGGTCATATGTCAGAGCAGTCCGCCATTCAACGATGCTAGGCCCCGGAGTTCCGCGGCGTGGATTCGGCCCGGGTGAGCGACAACCGCGCCGAAGAGCGCCAGGCGCCGGCAGTCCGATCCGACGGTGGCGCAACTGGCAACCGACGGAGGGCCCCGGCGACGCGGCGAGGGTATTCGCGGGAAACGACGCGCCCACCGTGGACGTTGGTGGGGGGAGGCGCAGGCCCCTACTGGCGCTTTATGCGCTTGCCCGAGACGTTGAGGGTTCCGGCGTGTTAGGGCCTGCCCCCCTTCGATTCGATCCAATGGCTGTAGACCGAGCTCCGTAGGCAGTGGAGATTAGCTGAGTATTCTGTACTCAGATTTCGTATGCGTTAGCGTTTCGGCTGGACACATCCGAAACAGTCGCACTGGCCTGCGAGATGTTTCGTTTCTTTCGTTTCTTTCGTAGCCCTGTAGTGCTCAACTGACTTCTTCTTACCCTCCTTCTTTCGTTTCTTTCGTATTTATCAGTGGTTGCGCCTGGGTTGCGTCATGGCGATACGCTCCGCAACCATCTGCAACCTCTGACCGCGAAATCATTCAGAAATCTAAGCAATTCCGCGCTGCGATAAGATTCGTAATCAGCAGGTCACCCGTTCAAGCCGGGTCGTCGGCTCCATCTAAACCTAACAATTAGAGTTAGTTATGGTTGCGACGCCAGACGCAATGAGTGTCGGAGCTGGGGCGTAGTCACCGCGCTACGCGGAAGCCCACGCGGAGCCCAAGAGCAGGTTCGAGCCTTCGGAAGAACGCACCTGGCCGGCACTCCCTAAGGCCGAGGCGTCGGGCGATCCCCCGCACCGTGCAACGAAGCCGACGGCTATGTCATTGCGTGGGCAAGCGGAGCTTCGCAAGAAAGGCGGCCACGGCTGCAAAAGCCTGCTCTCGGGCCTTCCTTGAGAGGACGTGCGGTTCGCCAGCGACTGCCACTAGCTGTGCCTCGACACCGAGGCGCTTGAGGGCGTCGTGGAGACTTTTGGCTTGCGTGAAAGGGACCACCGGGTCGGCGTCTCCATGGATGATGATGACGGGCGGAGTTGACGGCGCCGCCGCGTTCACCGGTGACATCAGCGCAGCCATCTCAGCGCGATTGGTGAGGCCGTAAAACCAATCCGCAGCCCATGCCTTTGCGTCCGGTCCCTGAAGCACTGACGTGAAGTCGGTAGGGGCAGACCAACTCACGACGGCAGCCACCTTCGTCGTGTCTGCTCCGGGACACAGGGACTCCCACGGCGCGGGAGTCGGCGGCATGGCTGTCATAAGTGCCAGCCATGCACCACCCGAAAACCCTGACAAGACCACTCGGCTCGGGTCGAAGCCATATTTCTCGGCATTCGTGCCCACCCACCGCAACGCGCACCGTGCGTTCTGAGCGGCAAGAGGAGCGGTGGTGAGCACGGGGAGGCTCCATTCGACGTTCACTACATTCCACCCCCACTCCAGGTATGGGAGGAGTTGGAGAGTGGAACTCGATTTGCCAGTCGGCGTGAGTTGACCCATCGCACCGCCGGCATGGAACCAGATTAGGGTGGGGTGTGGTCCGGGGCTGTCCGTGCGAGCGTAGACGTCCAGTCGCAGGTCCCCACCGGCGATTCTCGCGTAGGAGATGTCGAGATGCGTTTCGTACGACCCTTTGATGCTGCGGGAATAAATCTGAGCGGATGCGTCTGTGACGATTACCGTCGAGCAGAGCACCGATGCAGCGATGAGTTTGCAGCCGACGATCGTGATTTTGCGCATCACCGCCAACCCTTCTCAATCATCGCCGCCTTCCACGCCTCCCAGCCGAACGGATTGGACACGAGTATGCAGCGGGCAACCTTCTCGCCTTTACGCATGATCCACGCGTCGCCGAGTTCGACCGGGGTGGCCGTTCCAGTGCTCGCGTTGCGGAGTGTTCATTGCGGGCGGGATCGTAGCATGGCAGAAGCACGCGAGGCCTGGCCGGAGCAGCCGGTCCCTGCCGTCCTCCTCGGGGGGCTAGGAAAGCTCCAGGCCCCTGCCGGACGCCGTCCCTCGGCCAGCTACGCCTTCGGCCCGCATGGCTCCCAATGGAGCTGCCTTCGAACCGGGAGCAGACCCGTCTGAGCATGTTGCGCATGCAGGCCTTGCCCCTGTGAGGGCCTGTGCGTTTTTCAGAGGTCGTCGAAGTTGAAGAACGTGGGGTCTACCTCGTGGAGGTACACGGGTTGACGCGACACCCCGATTCTGCCCGCCACCATCAACTCCACAATCGCCGCTCCATCCAGCAGAAGAATGGTGATGGCGCCGCGCCGGTACGATGCCTCGATAGCCTGCGGGGAAAATGGCTCGTCGTGATAAGTACGCCGTGGTCGTACTCGCCTTGGATGGCGCCTCGGAACTTGTCGATTTCGGGGCGCCCAACGGCGTTGTCTTTCCAGCGCTTCGCCTGAAATGCGGACTTCAGGCTGACGGCGCCCTGACGGTATCGCCATGGCCGTCAATACCGCCGTCCCCTGACGGCCGCGTGACTGTTATCTTCAAGTTGAGCTGCTGTAGCAGCACCTTGCGAGCGAACGTACACCGCCCGTGATGCGTCCTCCACCACATCGAAAAGTGCGGCCACGGCATCCTCGCCGGTCCCGTTTTCGACGTGCAGACTTCCCAAACCGCGCTCCGTCGCGCTGCTCCTCTCGGTTCCTGTTGGGAGGGATACCGGGTTCAGCGGTCGGTGTCGTCGCCGGGTTCTTGACGCTCAGAGCCGGTTCGATCTCGGCAGAGGCAACTCCCGCTCCGGCGCCGCGGCGCTTGGCTTTGCGTTGAGGGTCAAATGCGCGCGCTTTTTGGGGAAGAGGCTGATTCGCCCGACCCGCCCACACGACGCGCGGCTGTATGCCTCCACAGGCCGGGCATTCTGGTTGATCACGGGTCGGTTCAATAACGAACGGCCGGCCCCTTAGAGTCCGGAGGGGGCCTCAGCGGAGGGTGTCCCGCCGGCTAGCCAACGACGTCAAGAACAGTCGCCACTGCGAGCGATGAGCCCCAGCCAGAATCGGGGATGGGCGGCAGCAACGCCAGTCGACAGATCAGGCAATTGGGCGATGCCTAATTCTACAGCTGGGGGGATGGCGGCTTCGGCTCGGCCGATGGCCGGACATTCGGCTGCTCCGCCGCAGCATCTTTTTCGTACGCGCGCGGGAACATCTACATGTGCGGCAGCACATCCCTAGTCTGGGACAATGACTTACGGGGGGAACACGCTGCGGCAGGTTTTGCACTAGAGCGGGGATGTCGCGATGCCTCCTTATTGACGACGACCGCGACAGTCGCGAAGCTTATGCGGAGTACCTTCGAGGATTTGGGTATGACGTGGAAGAGTTGGGCGACGGCCGCGAGGTGATGGCAGCGATCGTGGCGAATCGTCCGCACATCGTGCTGCTGGATCTCCAAATGCCGTATCTGGACGGATTCGAACTTTTACACCTGATAAAGACACTGCCGGGGCCACCGTTGCCGGCCATAGTTATCTCCGCGCTTGTCCACGACCCGGATCGTGCACGGGCGGCAGCCGCACACTGCGACGCGTTCCTCCCGAAGCCGGCGCTTCCAGAGGAGGTGCTCGCCACGATACGAGCCTTGATTGGGCCAACCTAGACCTGACAGATGACAGTGAAGACCGCGCGCACACTCTTCTGCCTCGGCCCTGGCGCTTTGCTGCTGATACCCGTGAACTGACGCAGCGTTAGGTGAGAAGCGTGGCAAAACGCAGCACGACGAAACCCGGTCCCCTCAACCTGCTGCAGAGTCACTCTGACTCTGGTCCGGAAAAGTCGGTCCTCTCAAGGCCAGTCATTCTCCCAGAATGTTTAGTA
Source organism: Acidobacteriota bacterium (assembly GCA_031361295.1). Classification (GTDB taxonomy): domain Bacteria; phylum Acidobacteriota; class Vicinamibacteria; order Vicinamibacterales; family 2-12-FULL-66-21; genus JALZOC01. The sequence continues at coordinate 5,807 of JANMCN010000218.1, forward strand.
TTCCGTTAGCGCTCGGGAAGGCGCTCTATGGCTTGATCGGCAGGAAGGATGCGGGCAAAACTCTGCGTGCGTTTCGAACGGCGCCCGGGCGGCACCGTCGTGGCGGGGGCTTGCAGGGGCGGATGCGACCGAGCCGCGGGAGACCGACGTCGAAAATTCCAGGATGTGTTATTCAGCTGGAGGCGGCGGAACTCAAACGGGTTGTCCCTCTGCGCCTTCTGAACGATCTGGGCTGGAACGACCTGTATCGACACACCGGGTTTTGTTGGGCGCTCGCTTTCGGGACGTCGACTTTTTGCGGCTGCTCTTTCCATCAAGACCAGGATTCGGCGTATGAACGCTGTGCCACGGCAACTGGTGCGTTACTGGTTGAAGCTGCTGAGTGGCGTCACCGCCCCTCGGGATGACCCCCCGGTTGTCGAGATGGAGCCAGCCCGCTGGGACGTATTTCGCGCAACAGGAGAGCGTTGAGGGTCCCAGAACCTCGAGGTCGCGACGAGCTCCAACGCCTCGGCCCCGGCGAAAAACACGCGGCGCAAGTTGATGAAGTCCGGGATCGTCGCCCTGTATTTCATGCCCATCGTTGCTCGTGGACGGCTTTGGCCGCGTTGTGCCCGACCATCGGTACACCGAGCACCTCGTTCGAGCCCGCGTCGGTGGTCATCTTGATGATGCCACGTGGGCCCCGAACGGCACCAGTGACATCGGCAGCGTGTTGCACCAACAGCGATGACCAGGAAAGTTCTTGCGCTAGGGTAGAGGATTCGCCCGATGCGACCGAGCCGCCGCGACGATCCGTTCAATCAACTCTGCCGGAGACAAACGGCTCAGCACAGCCGGCGCCTCATCGCCCAACTCGTATTTTTCCACGATGTTGACCAGATGCCATGAAGCGAGCGCCGCCAACTGTCGGCGCAGGAGTGCCTCGCCTTTCTTTTCATAGACGGCAAATGGATCGAGCACCGCGTTTGGCAGGGTCGTCGGCACGCCAGTCGTGTGCAGGTGAGGCGCGGGTTCATTGAACAGAGGTGTATCGGTTGCGACGCGGCGCACCACGAGTGGATTCCGCGCGCGCTCCAACGCCCCTTCTAGATACACCGCCGTCAGCCCGCTCGCCCAATACTCGGTGTCTGTTCGATTGGGCTGAGTGGTTTCCCGCCCGGAACGGATGGGTTCACCGCCGTCGACTGGCACGAACTCCAACCAGCCTTGCCACGCGCCGCCGTCCGGCATCGGCGCGCCGCACGCGTGCGCATGGTAGCGAACACCTTGGCCAACGATCACTTCAGCGAATTCGATCAACACTTCAGCCATGATGCCGGACGAATCTGCAAAAAAATTGCCACGCGCGACGAGTTAGAGTCCCGGGACGTGGTGGAAATTCGATAAGGCCCCTTGCGTAGACAAACGAAGCGGCCATCGCGCATCTTTCCGTGAGTTCTCTCTGGCGGGAGACGAAAAACACGGAGGTGTTGAGACGATTGCCAAGCCAAGACTCCTCCCCGATTCTTAACACCTCCTCGTGCTTGGTGCATACGGTCGAGCTGGCGATGCCGGCATCCAGCCGGTGAAGCCCTTCTCAAAGAGATCGGTGCTGGTCGTTTACTGACCTCCATGAAGCCTTGGAAAGTCGATTCCCATCGCTGTTGACGAGCTTACCGCGATGATGCGATCAAAGGGCTGACGAACAGCGTCCGCTACTCCGGTGTGCTCGTGTAGCGGTGGGCGAACGGCGAACGGGTGTTCACGTCCGACAGTCGCAGGTAATTACTTGAGATTCACGCGCCAGATGACGACTTCAGACTCGTAGCTGGTAGAAGTGGGAGTCACGTAGCCGAGGACCTCTCCGATGTCGTTGAGGTCCACAGCCTCCGACAGAAATGCGTCCGGGGCCAAAAACGTGTATGACCCCGATGTTGAGTCCCATGCGAAAGCTTTGCCTGGGTACTCCCACGTTGTTCCTGCGACCACTCCTGAGGCGTTCACAGCACGAGGCAGACTGGAGTCCGGCTCGAGAACGTGCTTGGCTTCCCCGTTTGGCAGCCACGCCGTCCCGATTCCGGCGCTAATCCCGACTACCAGTTTGCGATCGTTGATGCCGAAGGCAGCGGCATTCGGCGCCAGTCGAAGGGCACCGCCCCGGCGAGGCCAAAGCACTGATTCGTTGCCGAAATCCTGAGCACTTGTATACCCAGCCATATCGCCTTGTTGGTTGATAGCAGTTGCTACCCCACCGCACTCCTTTCCAAGATCACACTGGAGGATGCTGAGTGCGCCATTGCGTATCCCACAAGGCAGGCCGGTGGTGCATGTACCGGCCATATCGCCGTTGTTGTTGATCCGCACAGGTACAAAGTCCCGCAGCACGCGGACCCCGCTCGCTGCATTCCAGACGAATCCCCTCGTTGTACACGACGCTCCGCCGTCATCGGTCCGGATGCATTCGTTGAGAGTGCCCACGACCTCACCGCGATCGTTGATACCGGTCGCGAATGAGTCTTGGGCGATGATCTTGAACCCACTGCGTCGGCTCCAAATGAAACTACTAAATGCCGACACCGTCTCGGGCGTGAAGACCGATCCAACCACCGTCCCGGTGTTGTTGATTGCTTGGGGAAAGGTTTGGCGCCCGTCGAAGGAACCGATGACTTCAGCCGTCACCGGGCGTTGATCTTGGGCTGACCCGGCGATCGCCGAGAGTACCGTGAAGACGCTGGCGAGCGCCGCGGCTTTGCGCATAAGAGACGTCCTTTCGAGGCAACCTGTGGCTGAGTTGTCGGGTCTGCAGAACTGCGCACGCTCGCGCGACGTCTGCCCGGTTCTGCCGCCAGCAAACGCTGCGCCGTCGCAATTCTCGCCGTCACCCACAGCCACACAGTGCGGCGCGTTGGTAAATGGCCGGGACTGGAGTGACTTCCCTCGTATGCCTGAAGACCCGGCGCAGCTCCGACACGCCTGCCAAATCCCTTTGCGCTATCTATTCCGATAGCGGAGCTATCTGAATCCTTAACGCGACACAGGCGACTCCGACCCCGGAGCCGTTAGTTGTTCGGGACTCCGACGAAGTCTGTTCGGCACACCTCTGGCTGATATCCTCAGAGGATGCGCGGCGCGCTCGTCATGCAGGCAACAATCACGGAACCGGGGTGCCTGACGAACGCCGACGTCCTGCGGAGCGCGAATTGCCACTCGGTCAGGAGGTGCCACGTGCGTGCTGTCGCCGTTAGCGGCATGGCGATCCTTCTCGTGTCCTGCGGGGGCGGCGCGACACCGACGAGCAGCACGCCGATCACGGTCGTCACACCGACGCCGCCGGCGCAGACGTGGGCGCTGACGGGGCGGGTCACGGACAACCTGTCGGGCCAAGGGATCGCGGGAGCGATACTGGCCGCGGACGGGCGGACGGCGACGACGGACGGTGACGGACGCTGGCGCCTCGAAGGCAGCGGCACGCCCCTTTCCAGTCTCGCCGTCACGGTTCGTGCTCCGGGCTTCATCACGCACGAGACGTTCATCCGGTGGCAGCCCGCCGGACGCGACGACATCGGCCTCGATCTGCTGCCTGAGCGGCGGCCGTTTTCTCTCACGTTCTATCGGGAGCTGGTCCGCAATGGACTGGAATCGCCCACCGCATTGCAACCGCTCCGACGGTGGACGACGAATCCCAACTTCTATGTGAATACGTTCAACCCGAAGACGCTCCGGGCACTTGAGCCCGACGAAGCCTCCATGGTCGTTCGCGCGCTGCGTGAGTCGATTCCCCAACTGACCGGGGGTCGATTGGCGGCAGGAGCCATCGAGACCGGCGACACGGCGCGGAGTCCACAGCGTGATTGGATCAACGTGTCCTTCATCTATGATCCGCACGGCGATTTCTGCGGACAGGCGCGCGTCGGAGCCAATCCCGGAACCATCACCATGAACTACGACCAGTGTGCCAGCGTCTGCGGCAGCCTGAAGGTGACGCCGCAGGCCATCGCGCATGAAGTCGGTCATGCCATGGGCTTCTGGCACATCTCGAACGTCGGGATCATGAGCCGCGGCTGGGACCTCCCCTGTAGTCAGGTGGCTTTCACCGGTGAGGAGCGGCTGCACGCGGGCGCGGCGTATTCCAGGCCCGCGGGCAACCTCGATCCCGATACCGATCCGGCGGGCTTTTCGGCCCTCAGCGCCACGCTGGACGGGCCAGTGGTGAGGTGCCCAGTTCGTCCGCGGTGATGCCAGCGGTCAGCCCTCAGACGAGTTGCGTTTGCGGTCGGCTCAACCTGCGAACACCCCCATCTGCTCCGACAGGAGACGGTCCACGGGGCCATGTGACGGTGGTATTCTTCACAGGTTTTCTTGGGGCATCTGCGCTCGGCGCTGGCGTCGACAGCATCGGCACTCCTTCTCTCTCGGCGGGAAACCGACACCGTCAATTCGCGCCGGGGTGCGATATGCGCTCGATGACTCCGAGCGGACGGTATTCAAGGCGGGCATAGGCACCTTCGCCGGCAACATCCCGCTGTCGGCCGCGGCCTTCGGGGGCCTTCCCGTTCGGACCGAACAGGACGTCGATGCGGCAACCGGGGCATCGCTCGATCGAAGACAGTTGGCGCCTCGCGTGGGACCGCTCGCACTCCCGCGCGCGGCTGCCGGTACACTGCAGCTGGAGCGGAACCTCCTCCGGGGCTGGATGCCTCTATCGGCATCACCGCCCGCGACTCGTCGCGCCTCGCCACGGTCTCACGGACTCCGGACGCGCTTACGGTCTCGAGCACCGGCCGCAGCCGCTGGGCTAAAGTACTTTATCGTGAAGGCGGACGGCAAGGTTGACCTTGCGGTGGAGGCCTTCAGCGTGTTCAATCGGTTGGGAGGCCACTCATGCGGACACCGTGTGTGGGCCTTGCGCCGGCCGGCGGACGCATACGGCCGACCAGGCAGAACCCGCGCGGGAATTGCAGTGCTCGATCGATTTCGCGGTCTAAAAGGAGTTTCGCATGAAGGGTCTGTCGTCGGCCACTGTCCTCGGTCTCCTGGTCGCATGGTGCGCGCTCACCATCCCGCTTTCGGCGCAGGCGCAGGCGCCGCTGCGGACCGCACGCATGCCGACCACGGCCCGCGAGCCGCTGTTCGAAGGCACCCCGGCTCTGGGCGACCTCGCGGTCGAACAGGTGGTGCAAAAGCCCGAGGGTGCCCCCCCGACACCGAGACACACCGGCATCGTCGCCATGATGAAGGGCCTCGGGACGGACGTGAAGCACCTGCCCTCGCTGCAGAATGTGTTCATCCTGGGTGTCGGCGGTGGACTCGCGCTGGCGTCGCATCCCTTCGACCATGGTGTGAACCGGCGCCTGACGAACAACCACACGGCGGAGACATTCTTCAAGCCGGGGGCCGTCATGGGCGAGCTCGGGACCCTGCTCGGGGGCGCGGCGGCTGTGTACGGTATCGGCCGCCTGAAGGACAAGCCGAAAGTCTCACACGTCGGGATGGACTTGATCCGGTCGCTCGCCATCTCCGAGGGCATCACGCAGACCTTGAAATACACCACGCGACGCGAACGGCCGGATCACAGCAGCCGGAACTCCTTCCCGTCCGGGCACGCGGCCGACACGTTCGCGTTTGCCACGGCGCTGGAGCGGCACCTCGGGTGGCGTGGCGCGGTGCCGGGCTATGCCTTCGCGTCGTATGTCGCGCTCTCGCGGATGCCGGCCAACCGACATTGGCTGAGCGACGCCGTCTTCGGGGCCGCCGTCGGGGTCGTCGCCGGCCGCACCGTGACCGTCCACGGCAGAGCCTATCCGGTAGCGGTGTCGTACGTGCCCGGGGGTGCGGCGCTCATGTTCACTCGTCGGTGAGCGCCGTCGGCGCAACGGCCGCGCAGGCTTGGAGGCCGGATGAAGACCTGCGAGCTAGGGGACCCGCTCGATGAAGGTCACGGGGTGCAACTCGATGCAGCTCCGCGACCGCCCGACCTGCAGATGATTGATGTCGAAGAAACCGACCCCGCGCACCCGCACGATTGCGCCCACGAGGCGGCCCGGATCGCCACCGGCGTCACGGATCAGGGCCTCGACCATTCCACGACCCGCCGCAACGCGCTCGCGGTAGGGCGACAGCGCGTTCTTGCGGAAGTCCGGGTCGCCGGCCTCGACGACCAGGTGGCTGGCTGGATGCAGCAGGTCGGCAAGCACGATGTGCACGTCGTGATCGGGCTCACGCTTGATCCGCGTGATGCGACCGGTGAGCTCGTACACGTGAAATTCTTCGGGGCGAACACGTCGATTGGAGTGGGGGCCGCAGCTTGACGGCAGCGAGTCGAGGACGCTCACGGTCTGGAGCACGGGAGGGTCGAACTCCACACGCGCCGCGTCGGCATCTCGCAGGCTTTTCACCTGAGACCGGTTCATCGCGCATCCCGCACTGACGAGCAGCAGGAGGCCGAGACCCGCCACCCTGCGCACGTCCCGGCACTCCTCCATCAGTCGTCGCATCACGAAGTCACCGTTTCGCGAGCGCGCGCCTCGTTCGTGTGGCGGGACGGACGGCCAGAAACGTAATCGAAAACGGGCCGAATTCAGCGGCTCGCCCGGCCTCGGTCCTGCCGAGGGCAGGACGGTCGCCACGCTGTTCAAAATTGAACAGCACCAGTGCGTGCACGCCCGCCACACTACTTGCTTTCCACGCGCGTGTACGCATGGAGGTCCGTCGAACGACCGACAGCTGAAGGAAGGCACGATGCTGCAGGATTTTATCAGCCTGTATCGGGAAGCGATTATCGAGAAGACTCGGCAGATGGTGGCGGCTCGCCTGTGGCCTCCGCCTTCCACATTCGAGCTCGAGCACGGAATTCCGCTCTTCTTGACGCAGCTGTCCGAGACATTGCGAACCGAGCTGGCCGGAGTCTCTCGACCCGACGCCATCGGGCCTTCGGCGACGCGACATGGCGCGGAACTGTTCACGGCCGGCTTCACCGTCTCGCAGGTGGTGCACGACTATGGTGATGTGTGCCAGGCGGTCACGGAACTGGCCATGTCGCAGAAGGCCCCGATCTCGACGGAAGAGTTCCACATCCTCAACCGGTGCCTGGATACCGCGATCGCCGAAGCGGTGACTGAATACGGACGGGTCACCACTACCGAGCGCGACGTGAGCGAGTTGGAGCGACTCGGCCAGCTGGTACACGAACTCCGCGCGCTGCTCAACACCTCCATCATGGCATTCGACATCGTCAAGAGTGGCAGCGTGTCGGTGAACGGGAGCACGGGCGCCATCCTGGGGCGCAGCCTGATCGGCCTCCGCAACCTCGTCGAGAGCACCCTCGCCGACGTCAGGTTGTCCGCGAATCAGCACCAGTCGGAACGGGTCTCCCTGACGGCGTTTCTCGAGAACATTGCCGTCGCTGCGCGGCTGCAGGCGGAGTACAGGAATCAGGTCTTCGTCATCGACCCCATCGATCCCGAGCTCGAGGTGGACGGCGACCCGCAACTGCTCGCGTCGGCCGTGACGAACCTGCTCAACAATGCGTTCAAGTACACGCCAGCGGGTGGGCGCATCCTTCTGCGGGCTCGGAGTCGACACGGCCACGTGAGCATCGAGGTCGAGGACCAGTGCGGCGGGATTCCAGGGAGCACCGGCGACCTCTTTCTGCCGTTCGGCACCCGACGAGGGACGGACAAAACGGGGATGGGCCTGGGGCTCTCGATCGCGCGGAAAGCGGTCCGATCCCACGGAGGCGACATTCGGATTGAAAACAGGCCGGGCACGGGATGCGTGTTCATCATCGACGTGCCTGTGCCGGCGGAGGCCGCGCCCGAGACGCCGAACGCCGGATGAAGCCAGGCCGCAGCGGCAGCCGATGACCGGCCTTCCCGACGCGCGCACCGACGCCGAACTCCTCGCCCGCCTCGCCTTCCACGATCACGGCGCGTTGCGCGAACTCTACGACCGACACAGTCGGCTGCTGTACGGGTTGCTGGTCAGAATGCTGCGGAACCAGCCGGACGCCGAACAGATCCTGGAGGAGACGTTCGTCCACGCCTGGACCTGCGAGTCTTGCTACAGTCCTGAAGTCGGCTCGCCCGTGGCGTGGCTGATCGGCATCGCGCGGGCGCGGGCGATCGATCGGCTCCGCGCCGATGGTCGCGAGACGGGACAGAGCGAACGGGAGGGGATCACGCGGCGCGATGCGAGCAGCGGGCATGAACGCCAGGCGCAGGTGCAGCAGGCGTTCGACGCGCTGCCGACGGAACAACGCGCGATGATCGAGCGCTCCTATTTCCTCGGGGCGACGCAGACGGAGCTTGCGGCATTCTTCGACCTGCCGCTGGAAACCGTCAAAGCGCAGGTGCGGGCCGGTCTGTTGGCGCTTCGGGCACTTGATTCAGGCAACTGACGCCGCCGCCGGGAAACCCCGCGAGTGCAAGCCGCAGTCCGGCTCAGAGCAGGCTGCGTGCGTACGCCTTCTCGACGACGTCGGCCGATACGGGTCCAGCCGGCGGTGCAGCGTGTCGCTACGACGGCGCAGGTGACGTCCCCCCCCAGCTCAGCCATGTGAGTGATCACGCACCGGCACGAACGATGCTTCAGGATTTCGAAGGACTTTGATCCCTCGCCGGGCTCGTTGCCAGGCGGTCTATTCACTTGTGGATGGAGGAGGAAGAGATGCTGTGGACCATTCTCGTCGTATTAGTGGTGCTTTGGGCGCTTGGTCTCGTGGCGCACATAGGCGGAGGGTTGATTCACCTGCTCCTCGTCATCGCGGCGGTGGTGTTTCTCGTCCAACTCCTGAGCGGACGGCGGACTGTGTGACGGAATTCTTGTAGTACGGGCAGGGTGTGGTGCCCTGCCGACTTTCTTGTTCCTGAGCACGGCGGCCCTTGGACGGCTGCCGTGCTTCGCTTCGCAGCGAACCGTAGTCAGGCCTTCATGCTTGACTTGGCCGGGGCGGTCCCGGCGTCGGATGCGGTGATGTCGGGTGCGTTCGAGCCCGCCCCCTGCCGTTCTTCCGCGAGGGCGGTGTTCAGGCGTTCGGCGAGCTCGCCGAACGCATCGGCTGATTCGCGCAGCTGCTCGTTCTCCTCAGCCAGCTCTTTCTTTTCCTCCAGCAGCTGTTCGACCACCTCGTGGCACTGCTTCAGGGGGTCTTCTGGGTCCTGATCCACACGCCTCCTTTGGTCCGCCGACGCCGACTGCCCCGGGAACCACCGTCCGGCGCAGAAGGTATGGCCCGGCAGCAAGCTTCCTGCCACGTTTGAGTTCTGACTTTCGGCCCAATTTACGTGTGACGGCGGGACCGCGACGTCACCGCGCAGACTTTTATTCCTCGGACGTCTGACCTCCGCGCGCGCGAAATCCTCAGGACTGCTGGTTGACCCGACGCGCCACGCTTGCAACCGTGGCCGCCAGTTCCGCGGGATCGACGGGTTTGGACACGTGGGCCGCGAAGCCGGCCCGAAGCGCGCGTGTGCGATCTTCCGGTCGCGCGAATGCCGTGAGGGCGATGGCCGGCACGTTCCCGCGCGTCGTCAGGGTGCGCATGCGGCGCAGCAATTCGAAGCCGTCTTCGTGCGGCATGCCGATGTCGGTCACGACGACGTCCGTGTAGCGTGTCTCCACGAACGCGAGCGCCTGGGCGGCCGTCGCCGCCGTGAACACGTCCGCCCCGCGGTCCTCGAGGACCCGCTTCACCAGATCCCGTGCGTCCAACTGGTCGTCGACGACAAGGACCGTGAGTCCATCCAGTTCGTGCGGGGCTGGCGAGTCGCCCGTAGACGGGACGCCTGCGTGCCGGTGCGGTTCCGTGCCGGTTGGGGTGTGCACGGCCGCCAGTGGCAGCTTCATGGTCACGGTCGTCCCTCGCCCTTCGCCAGGGCTTTTCACGTCGACGCTCCCGCCGTGCAATTCGACGAGGTTCTTCACAATCGACAGGCCCAGACCCAGGCCGCCATACGCTTTCGTGGTCGACGCATCCCCTTGCCGGAATCGCTCGAAGAGATGCGGAATGAAGTCGGGCCTGATGCCCACGCCGGTGTCGGCAATCGTGAGCTCCACGTGGGAGTCCACGCGTTCGAGCAGGACGTGCACCCTGCCGTCGCGCGGGGTGAACTTGATCGCGTTCGACAGCAGATTCCAGACGACCTGCTGCAGGCGGTTCGGATCGCCTGAAATGGGACCCGCGGCGGGATCGAGCTCCCTCGCCACGGTGATGCTCTTCGCCTGCGCCGCCGGATAGACGGTTTCCACGGCCGCGTCGATGAACCCTGCGGGATGGATCTGCTGAACGTCCAGACGCAGCTTCCCGGACGTGATCCGGCTCATATCGAGCAGGTCCTCGATGAGCTGTGTCTGGATGCGCGCATTCCGCTCGATGGTCTCGAGCCCCTTCAGCAGATCGGCCGGGTCTCTCGGCCCGGTCCTGAGCACCTGCGCCCAGCCCAGGATCGCATTGAGCGGCGTCCGGAGCTCGTGCGACAGCGTCGCCAGAAACTCGTCCTTCACTTCGCTGAGGCGCTCGGCCGCCGTTCGCGCGGCACGCTCGCGGTCGAGGAGCAACATCCGCTCCTTCGCGGCCTTCTGCGACGCCTCGTAGAGACGGGCATTGTCGATGGCGATGCCGGCCTGCGCGGCGACGCCGATCACGAGCCGTTCCGTGCGCTCCGAGAATACGTGCGTACGCGAGTGCCCGAAAAAGAGTCCGCCGATGACGTCCCCCGACCTGGAACGCACGGGGACTGCCAGAAAGCTCCGGACCGGAGGATGGCCGTCCGGCATGCCGTGGTGGGGAGCCATGCTGCCATACCGGGGATCCTGCAGCACATCGTCGGTTCGAATCGGCCGCTCGCCTCGGAAGATGGGACCGAAGAGCGGCGTGGCGCGGGGCTGTCCGAAGCGGGCGAAGGCCTCGGGCGGCGCCCCCGAGAGCGTGTAGAGCAGAAAGGCATCGCCGCCGTCGGTCGTGGTGTTGTAGAAGAAGGCGCCGAACTCCGCGCCGCTCAGTTTCGTCGCGGCGTCCGTGACCGCCTGCACGAGTGCCTGCAGGTCGAGCGTGGAGGCGAGCGCCCGCCCCGTTTCGTTCAGGATCTCCAGGACCCGCGTTTCCTCCTGCAGCGCGTCCGCAAGCTGTCGATAACGCGCCTCGCTCTGCCGCAGTGCATCTGCCGTCTGCACCCGAGCGGAGATGTCCTCGATCACGCCGAAGAATTTCTGTGGCTCGCCCGAGTGGGCCTTGAGCAAGGTGACGGTGGTCAGGCTCCAGACCGCTGACCCGTCGCGTCGAATGTATCGCTTCTCGAGCGAATACGACGGGATGGCTCCGGCAAGCAGACGGCGTATGGCCGTCTCCGTCATGTCCTGATCGTCCGGGTGTGTGAGCTCGGACACCGCCCGCCCGCGGAGCTGCTCGGGGTCGTATCCGAGGATGTCCGAGAACTTCCGGTTCATTTCGATGAGCCGGCCGTCGAGCCCGGCGAGCGCCATCCCGACCGCCGCCTGGTTGAACATCGCGCGCAGCCGTTCCTCGTTCGCGCGCAACGCCTCGGCGGCCTCCTTGCGGCTGGTCACGTCCGCGCACGCCCCGGTCATGTAGAGGGGTTTGCCGTGATCGTCGAAAAACGCCTTAGCCTTGTCGTCAATCCAGTGGACGCTGCCGTCGGGCCATACGACACGGAATTCCATGTCGAAATCCGAGCCGTCGCGCATGCAGCGCTCGAGCCGGGCACGAACCGTCGGCCGATCCTCCGGGTGCACGGCCGACACGAAGACATCGAGCGACTGGCGAGTCTGTCCGGGCTCGAGGCCGAACAGCCGATCGAGGTTGCCGTCCCAGTCCACGACGTTCGTCTGAATGTTCAAGCGGAACGTCCCGGTGCCGGCGGCGGCCAGGGCGGCGTGGAGCCGCTCCTGGTTCTGTCGAAGGGCTTCCTTCGTGCGCAGCAGTTCCTCTTCGGCGCGCCGCCGGGCGACCAGAATCGTATTCGCATTCTGGAGCGCGACGGATCGCAGAAGGCTGTCCTCGTCTTCCGGGTCTTGCATCAGCGGGCTCCGAGCGCCTCTGACGCCAGCGTGGTTCCAAGCACACGCGACGTAATCTTGGCGAACGCCGTATCGCGGGTCGTGGAGGTGTCGTCGGAGAACGGAGAGAAGCCGCAATCGTCCGTGGTGCCCAGCTGGTCGAGGGGAATGTACTCGGCGGCCTGCAGTACCCTGTCCCGCACTTCTTCGGGCGTCTCCACGTGAGGATCGATCGGCGCGACGACACCGACGAACACGAGCTGCCCCGGTTTCATGAACTCCCGAATGATCCTGAGGACCTGGACCCGGTCCTTTTCGCCCGCGAGCGCGATGTAGAAGTTCCCAGCTTTCAGCTGGAAGAGGCTCGGCAACAACTCCCCATAATCGACATCGGCGCTGTGCGTCGAGTCCCGGTCTCCGCCGGGACACGTGTGGACGCCGATTTTCTGGCGCTCCGCGTCTGAAAAGCGTGACAGGGCGAGATTGTTCAAGTCGATGAAGCTGTGCAGAAGATTCCCGGACGGATCGATCTTCATCGCCAGGCGCCCTTCGGTGAAGTCGATCTGCACCTTGTATGCGCCCTTCTGAAAGCAGCGGCGGATCTCGGTCTCGTGCTCATGCAGAAGGTCGTCGATGAACTCGCCGCGTGAGTACCCCGGGATGCCCTCGGCGGGATACATCAGGCTCAAGGCGGACGGAGAAATGACGGCCTGCTTGAGCGGGTGGTGCGCGTAGCGCCTGGCCACGTCCAGGTAGCAGTCGGCATACCGCTTGTACCGGAACGGGCCCGCCGTGAGGCGGGGCATGCGGCGCGTGTGTCCCGCGCTGAAGGGGATCCGGAAGCCGTCCGGCGCGGTGTTCGGCAGCCCGTGGACGCAGTACGTCCAGAAGTTGTGATACTTGCGCTGCTCCCCGTCGGTGATGACCGGCGACCCGGTCGCTTCGAACCGCTCAATCGTGTCGCGGATCGCCGCGTCGTAGAGCGGGTCGAGACGGGGATCTTCGCTGTCACCCCGAGCGACGGCTTCGATGAGCTGGGTGGGCCTTGGCAGGCTCCCAATGGGTTCGGTTGGAATCATCCACCTGTGCTCCAGCTCCAGGTACGTACGGGGGCCGGCAAACCACCGGCCGCCCGACATTATCGTAAACCACCTCGGAGTGGAGCACTATCTCACGATCGGAGTGGATGGCCACGTGGCCGGCGGGCGCTCACCGGGCTGGGGGCGGCGTCCTCGGACGCACGCCGGTGGCGGCAGGACGCCATCGCCGCGTCAGTGGATGGTGGCCTCAGTCGCGAGGAAAGCGGCCGGTGACGGCGCGTGTTCCTCCCCGTGCAGCGCGGCGAGCGGCAGGGTGACGACGAACGTCGAGCCGAGGCCTTCGCCGGGGCTTTCGGCGGCGATCCGCCCTTTGTGGGCCTCGACGAGCTCCTTGGCGATGGCGAGCCCCAGGCCCACCCCGGCGTAACGGCGTTCGGGTGTGGTCTCTCCCTGGCGGAAGCGATCGAACATGTGGGGCAGGAAGCCGGGATCGATGCCTGCGCCCGTATCGCACACCCGTACCTCCACCCGGTCGTTCAGCAGGGTGACCCCGAGGCCGACGCGCCCGCCGCGTGACGTGAACTTGAGCGCGTTCCCCAGGAGGTTGAAGAACACCTGCTCGAGCCGCCGTGCATCCCCCCGAAGGGCGACCGACGGAATGGCGGCGATGTCGAGCTCCAGTCCGCCCGCGGCCGCCGCGGGGATGATGGTCTCGATGACGCCGTGGAGGAGCGCGCGCAAATCGACGTCTTCCGTGACCAGCGTCAGCCGACCGGACGTGAGCCTCGACAGGTCGAGCAGTTCGTCGACGAGCCTGACCTGGCGCGTGGCGTTCTCCTGGATCGATCGCACCGCCCGTTCGGCGGTCGGCGGATCGAGCGTGCCCTTCTCGAGCATCGAGGCCCACCCGAGCATCGCGGTGAGCGGTGTGCGGAGCTCATGCGAGACGAGCGACACGAACTCGTCCTTGAGGCGGTTCGCTGTCTCCGCCTCCGCACGCGCCCCCTGCGCGGCCTCGTACAGACGCGCGCGTTCGAGCGCCTGGGCGCAGTGCTGCGCCACCGAGACCAGGAGCGCGCGGTACTCCTCGTCGAAGTTCACCGGCGCGGTGAAGTAGAACGCGAGGACGCCGGCCGGCGCCCCGTCGATGATCAGGGGCAACGTCGCGGACGACACGTAGCCGCCGTCCGCCGCGAGCGCCGCGGAGGTGCTGTACCGCTCCTGCCATTCGTCGAATGACGCGACGAAGACCGGCTCCCCCGTCTGCACCGCGTGGGTCGCGCAGAGTCCTGGCTCCGCATCGATCGGCCCGGGGGCCCCGGGGAGGTCCGGGCGCTGCAGGTCCGAGAACAACGGCTCGAACTGCGACCGGTCGGCCGCGAGCCGCCACAGTTCGCCGTTCGTCGCCCCGAGCACGTTCCGGCCGTGGTGCACCACCGCGCGCGCCACCGCCTCGATCGTGACAGCCTCGGACAACGCGGATGCCAGCCCGTGCAGGCGCCCCGTGCGGGCCGCGAGGGCGCGGTAGCGGGTCTCGCTCGCCCGAAGCGCCAGTTCGACTTTCTGACGCTCGGCGAGCTCCTGGTCCGCGCGCGCGCGAAGCGTCTCGGCTTCGGCGCGGCCGCGCAGCGCCGACTCGAGCTGGAACGTGCGGTCCAGGGCCTGCGCCGCGCGCAGGCTCAACGCGATCAGGTACTCGCGATCGTCACGCGTCCACTCGCGCGGCCCCTTGAAATCGAGCTGCATGACCGCCAGCACCCGGCTGCCCAGGATGACCGGCACCGCCGCACACGCGCCCCGGTACACCGCGGCGCCGGGCTGCCGCTCGCCGGGGTACTCCCGCATGTACGCCTCGTGCGTCCCGAGGAGGACGGGCGCGCCGCAATGGATGGCGTCGGAGACCGGATGCCTCGGGCCATTGCGAACCGGCGTGCCAGCCGCGGGTTGCGGCTCGGGGTAGCCCATCGCCCTGGCGATTTCGAGCGACTTACTCTCGGGGGTCATCAGGAACAGGAGACCGGCGTCTCCCTTCAGTGCATGCAGCGACTCCTGCAAAGCCGCGTCGATGACGCCGGACGACGTCCGTGCCTGGGCCAGCGCCGCGGTCAGCTGGCCGAGACGATCGGCCCTCGCCGCCGCGCGCTCGGCTTCGGCGCAACGGGTCTTCGCATGCTCAGCCAGCCTGTGCGTGCGGCCGGCCAGCAGGCAGAATCCCAGCCAGGCGGCGCCGTGGATTCCCCAGGCCAGCCCCTGCGACCGCGATTGCACGGTGAGGAACGACCCGGGTTCGACGATGAAGAAGTCGCTCGCCGCCAGGGACAGCACGGCCGCGGTCAGGCCGGCGGCGGGGCCGCCGACCCAGACGGCCAGCGCGATCGCCAGCCCGAACGGCGCCATGGCGAACAGGCTGGCAGGCGATCGAAGCAACACGATCGCGATCCACGTCGCGACCGCGACAACGAACGCACTCGACACATGACGGGTGACCAGTCCGGAAACGCCGGGGTGATGGTCGGAGCGCATGGCGCCTCCGGTGATTGCCGGCCGTCTGATTCGCGGCGCGGGTTGACAGGCTCTCGGTCCCACTCGACGCACGCATGGCGGCCACCCGAGAGGCCGGCCGCCATGCCGAAAGAAGTCCGATCTACCGGACGTCGAAGGTCGTGACGACCGGCCGGTGATCGGACGGCATCACGCCGTTGGAATCACGCGTGTCATAGACTCTCGACGCCATGACAGCCAGGTTCGGCGATCCCTTCGACGAGAAGATGTAGTCGATCCGACCGCTCTTCGTCTCGCCGGAGTTGCCCGGGAATGCGGTTGCGGTCCCCTTCGACGCGGCCACCGCCCACGAGTCGTAGAAATATTTGTTCAGCTGCGCGATGGACGTCTGGTCAGGCCAGGCATTCATGTCGCCCGTCAGGATCTTGTTCTCGGGTTCCGCCGCGGCCCAGG
This sequence comes from Acidobacteriota bacterium, assembly GCA_031361295.1. GTDB lineage: Bacteria > Acidobacteriota > Vicinamibacteria > Vicinamibacterales > 2-12-FULL-66-21 > JALZOC01. Next base: position 21,796 of record JANMCN010000218.1, read on the forward strand.
CCGTGACTTCTGCCGCCTGCGTCAGCCTGAGAGTCTTGGAGTCGGGATCCAGGTGGGTGAGGATGAACGTGATTGGCCGGTTGTTCCACGTGATCGTCGCCTCGGCGATGCTGCGGTCGCCGTTGTGCACCAGCTCGTGGCGATCGATGAACTGGAAAGGCACTCTCGAAAGAATCAGATTACCTTTGCCGGTCGAGCTCCAGTCGCCGAACTCCTGCGCGAAAATGTAGTACCAGGTCTTCCCCGTCTTCGACTCCAGCAGGCTCTTGTAGACCTCGGGCTGATTCTGGTTGCCCCAGCCCGTGTTCTTCTCGATCTCGTTCAGCAGCACGACATCCGGGGTCATCTTGACAATCCAGTTCGCCAGGCGGTTGGGATCGTATCGGCCGTCCGTGCCATAGCCGCCGTGGTGCGTGTTGTACTGCAGGACCCGCAGCGTGGACGTCGAGGTGGACGTCGACGTCGTGCTCGACGCGGGCGCCGTGCCGAGCGTGACCGTCAGGGTCGGCCAGTAGGCGCTGTTCGTCGCCTCGTCCGAGTGAATCGCCTTGTACGAATCCTGGCTCGACGCGCCGTCGTCGAGGAGCGCTATGCGCGTGTACCGCGTGCCGAAGTCTCCGCGAACCGCTGCCTGCACGAGCGCGGTGACGTCGAAGGTGACCTTCGAGCCTGGCGTGTTGGTGACCGTCTCGGTGTCGTACCGCGCGCCGAGATCGGCGCCGGCCTTGGACCATTGGGACGACGACGTCCGCGTGTTCCATGTCGCGACGAGCTCGTCGTAAGCGGTCGTCACGCGGTACGCGGACAGCTGCCGGCTCTGGCTGTTGCCGCCCGCCATCGTGATCGTCAGGCGCGCCGACGCGATGGACGCGCCGGCGGCAATCGTGGAGTGCGTGTCGAATTTCATCAGGCCTCGGCGCACATACGAGCCATCGCTGCTCGCGCGCGTTTCGATGACCGGTTGGGTGCTGTAGTTCGTCGAGGCGTAGGTCCCGCCGCGCAGAGTCGTCGCGTTACTCTGGACGAGCGTGATGGTCTGGGCGCCGGCGGTGGCGGCCATGAACAGGACCGAGCACGTGCCCGCCGCGCGGAGCACGACTCGAGAGCCAGGAAAGGTCAACATCTTCATGCGTCTTGGTTCCTCGAAGCTGACCGGGACACGTGTTCCCCCCGGGATCGTTCACCCGTTGGGCGCGTCTGCGGAGACGCCGCCGGCCGGATGCTCCCGTGACTCAGTCAGTCGGAAAGTTTGGGTTTGGCGGCTTCAATGCCGCCGCCGCTCGTGGCGCAAAGGTGGGTCCAGAGGAGAAATGGCTGAATTTACGGGGATTACGGGCCGCTGCAGGAATTCGGAACTCAACACTGTCTCGGGAGGACAACTCTTCCGTTTGTAACAGCTACACTGCGCAGGCGAAAGCCCTGTGAAACAACGGGGCAGACCGCTATCGATGAGTCTGGAAAGACGACGCCCGGGCTGTATCGTCAGCTCGACAGCCGCTCTCGATGGGTCCACTGTCGCCGTTCAAGTCACTTTCAGGTGTCCCGGTGGGCACCCGGCGCCCCAAGGTCATGCTGTGATCGGCACCCTTTGTCTTACTGCCGAAGACCTTCACCCGCGGCGGAATCCAAATTCACGCCGATTGATCGCGTGGGCGATTGGAACCACATTTGCTCTGTCCGTTGTGTGGCTGTCGAACTGGTCCTCGGGCGGGTCGCCGCGTGCTGCGTGCACCCCGCCGCCGCCTGGGACCGACTGCCTCCGTCAGGTCGCACGGTGTTGGTGGCCGCGTATGTCGGCGCCAGCTACCTGACGGTCCTGGCCGCGCTGGTGGTCGCCTCGATCGCGCGCGCCGCCTGAACTCGCCGCCTGCAGCCCCTGCCCTTCCGTCCCCTGGCGGAGACCGTCCGACATGCCTCACCGAAGCCGCTGTCGCCGCACCGCGTACTCCCGTGCGGACCCGGTGTCGGTCACTATCTCCGGCGAGGCCCACAGGACCGTCGCCGGAATACCGGCGAGGGCGTCGACCGCCAGCACCACCCTCCACGTCATCCTGTCGGGACGGTAGAATAGGCTCCATTTCCAGCCCGCATAGGACGAAAGATCGGCACGGACGTCCGTCCAGCGACGCGGCTCGGAGGGCAGGACAAGTTCGGTCACCCCTTCGTAAATCCGCTGGTCGCTGACGCCGATACGCAGGCGGATTGCCGGGGGGGCGACCCTTTCGTCTGGCATTTCGACCGCCGCCCGCGCGCGCAGGACGCCGTGTCTGGGGAGCGGGAGTTCCATCGTCAGGCGGCTCGGGACGGGGGCGGCGATGACTGCGCGCGACGCCCCGTCCACGTCGCGTGCGGTGATCGCGAAGCCGACAGGCGGGCGTTTGTCGGCGCGATCGAACTCGTGGACCAGATCGACGGCTCGGACGGGAGCGAATGGCGTGGAATACCGGCAGCCGGCCAACAGGATCGCGGCCGCGAGACAACGGACGTATCGTGGCGTCGCGGTCGCGCTCGTCATCCTGTTCCTAGTGTCGGTGGCGCGATTCTACCATCCGGCGGCCGGGTTCACCGCCTTCATCGGATTCCCCGAAGGGCACGAGTACGAGGCTCCCGCGATGCGCGACGTGCCGCACGTCGACTATCCTGCGTGGGCGAGTTACGACGGCCAGTTCTACGCTCAGCGGGCACTCGATCCGCTCTGCCGCGACCCGCTCGTCGATCGGGCCATGGACCTGCCGCCGTTTCGCGCCCGACGGATCCTTTTCAGCTGGACGGCTTATGTACTGGGGCTGGCGCGCCCGGCCTGGATCATCAATGTCTACGCCGTGCAGAACGTGGCCTGCTGGCTGCTGCTCGCCTGGCTCCTCCCGCGGTGGACGCCGCCCACGACGGGCCGTGGGATCGCGTTGTGGACGGCGTGTCTGTTTTCCCACGGTGTGTTGTGGTCGGTCAGGTTCGCGCTCCTCGACGCGCCGAGCCTCCTGGTGACCGCCTGCGCCGTGTGGGCGGTCGAGTGCGGCCGGCCGCTGCTGTCGGCCGCGATCGTCGGCGCGTCCGGGCTGGCGCGGGAAACCAACATCCTGGCGGTGGCGGCGCAGCCTCCTCCCCGCGGGGCTCGGGCGTGGGCGCGTGTGGCACTCGCGCTGCTGCTGGCGGTGCTCCCGCTCCTCGTCTGGGAGGACTACCTGCGATCCATCTACCGATCGACCATCTTTGCGGGCGCCGATCAGTTCATGGCGCCGGGCGCGGCGCTCGCCCGCGGCTGGTGGGACGCCCTGGGCGCCGTGCGACGCGGCGGGCTCCTGTCCGGCGACGGACTGATCCTCGGATTGCTGTCGTCGATCATCGTGCAGGCCGGATACGTGCTCATCCGTCGAGAGTACACGTCTGCATGGTGGCGGGTGGCGCTGCCCTATGTCGTGCTGCTGCTGGTGCTCGACGGCGTCCTGGTCAATCCACACACGGGCGCCATCACGCGCGTCCTGCTGCCCCTGACGGTCGGGTTCAACGTCCTGCTGGCCAGTGAACCGCGTCCGCGGCACTTCTGGCCCTGGTTCGCCGCCGGGAACCTCCACCTGCTGTCAGCCCTGACCGTGATGCCGCTGATTCCCTTTCTCTGAAGAGAGGGACACACGCCGACTCATTCGTCGGTCTTCCAGTGAATCCGATCGAACTGGATCCGGTCGGCGCTGCCGTGTGCGATGTGCCTGGCGATCTGCCGGGCATGATGCCGCCCGTTTTCGATGAACCAGCGTCCGGTCTGGTATCCGCCGCAAACGGTCCCGGCCAGGTACACCCCGGCGCGGCTCGTCTCGAACGTCGCCGGATCGACGACAGGCGTCCGATACACGTCGTCCGCAATGTCGATCTCGAGCGCTTCCAGGAAGCCGTAGTCGGGATGGTAGCCCGTCATCGCCAGCACCCAGTCGTTGTCGATATCGACCGGGCCGTCGGGCGTGCGGAGAGCGATAGACGACTCGCGAATCTCGTCGATGGTCGTGCCGAAGAACGCACGGATGCTGCCTTCGGCGATGCGATTCTGCAAATCCGGCTTGATCCAGTACTTGATCTTCTCGGACAGGGCGGCCGACCGCACGATCAGCGTCACGGAAGCGCCGTGCCGATGGCAGTCGAGCGCGGCTTTCGCCGCCGAATTCCTCGCCCCCACGACCGCCACCTTCTGGCGCACGTACGGGTATGGCTCCCTGTAGTAATGCGTGACCTTGGGCAGATCCTCGCCGCGGACGTGCAGCGGGTTGGGCTGGTCGAAGAAACCGATGCACACGACGACCCGCCGGGCGCGATGTTCGGTCTTGTCCGTCATCACGGTGAAGTCGTCCGCCTCGCCGTTGATCCGCACCACCCGCTCGTAGAGCCGGACATCTACCGTCTCCTGCGCGGCGACGCCGCGGTAATACTCCACGGCTTCCTCGCGCGTCGGCTTGTATCCCTGGATGGGAAACGGGTGCCCGCCGATCTCGATCAGTTCCGGCGTCGAAAAGAACTCCATCCGCGCCGGGTAGCCCACAATCGAATTGACCAGCGCTCCCTTGTCGATGACGAGCGCACGAAGCCCTTCGCGCTTCGCCTCGATCGCGCACGCCAGCCCGACGGGGCCCGCTCCAATGACAATCACATCAATTGCGTCGGGCATCTTCTCCCTCTTGTGACCGGGGGCAGGCGCAGGCCCCGTGCGCGGTCGGCGTCAGCGCGAGGCGCCGGCTTCCAGGCGGAGCCCCTCGGGCAGCGGCTCGCCGAACGCATGGCTCGCCGCGATTCGGCTGACGGGGACGATCTCCCGCAGCGGCGCGAGCCCCTCCGCCGGGACGTTCGCCGACGACAGCCTCTCGAGCACGAGCTCCCGAACCTCCGCCGACACGTCACGCGTGTCGTCCCCCGTCAGCGCTCCCAGCTGCACGAGCGCAGCGGCTGCGTCCGCCGTCAGGTGAGTCGACTCGAGGACTGCCATGATCCAGCGCTCCGCATCGGCCGCCGGCACCACGACGTTGAGCGGGCCATACCAGGGCGTGCGGGCGCCGATCCGTCCAAGCGCCCAGAGGCGTGCACCGTCCCCCGGCCCGCGCAGAAGCCGCCGCTGCAGCTCGTCTCCGAGCTTGACGCGCTCGCCGGCGTCCAGGCGCTCGAGGCTCCCGAGCAGCCGCCAGCCTTCGCGCTCGAGCTGGCTGTTGAGACGCGTCGGCTTTTTCTGCCCTATCCCGAGTTGACCGATTACGCGCTGCGCGAGCTCCTTCTGCTGTCCCGTCGTGAAGCCCGCCGCCACGCGCTGCCACAGCACAAGCCACTCCACCTGGCACTGTGTGTCGCGTGGAAAGCCGATCCCCGCAAGATACACCTTCCGCAGTTCAGACACGCGCCAGGGGTCGAGGGGTGCGCCGGTGCCGGGTCGGGTGCAGAACCCGACAAGGTTCAGCCAGCGGACCTCGTAGGCCGGCCCTCTCAGGCGCCCGTCCGCGGCACGGAGCAGCTCGTCGGCGAGCGACCGCAGCACCGGCAGCGGCCACGCCTGCTTCGCATGCGCGAGGGCGTTCTCGAGCGCTCCCACGAGGGCACCCGGCGGGCCGGCCTCACCCTCGCCCGCGAAGCTGGCGCGGATCAGCCGATTCGCCGAGTCCACCGCCTCCTCGGGAATGACGACATGATCCCCTTCCGGCAGATCTTCGTCGTCGGCCTCATCGCGCGACGGGTCGGACTCGGCGCGCCGAAGACTGAAAGACAGCCGCCACCTGTGTCCGGTCGCGGCCGACTCGCACCAGATTTCGAGCGTGCCGGTCTCGGTGAACGATGCCGTCAGCCGCACGGCCAGCGGAACGCGGCGCGAACGCTTCCCGTAACGCAGCGCCGTGACCAGCGGCGCGTGCCGATATACCTCGCCGGCCTCCGGAAGGACGACGACGGCGTTCAGCGGATCCGCACGGTCCATCGTGCTGTACAGCGTGAACGCGGACGGCTCGTTGGCGACGACGCTGAAATCGCGTTCGATCGCGGCATGCGTCCCCTCCTGCGTGCCGCGCGGCAGCACGCACACGGCCGTCGCTCCGGCGCCCGCGACGCCGATGTAGTACGCGCGGGCGCTGCCGGCCCGGATCAGCAGATGACGGGCCCGGCCGGGATCGGCCCGCAGACGGGCGTAGAAGGCGGCGCCAATCGCCACGCTCGCCTCGGGGCGAGTGTTTTCGAGCTGCAGCGGACGCGCGCCCGACCATGCCGACAGCGCGTCGATGACGCGGTCGCGGGCGACGGCGGGCGCGAAGAAGCCGCCATTGAACAGGACCGCGTCGGGCCGCGCCACACCGCCATTCGCCATGCCGCGGCCCGCGCGGGTCAGGAACGCCGCAAGGTGCCTGGTGATCGCTGGCTCGCTCTCGTACGGCAGGCCCAGTTCGCGAAGACCCGATCGGCGCGCGCGCGCGGGCACGTCGCTCACGGGAGTCAATGGAAGGAAACCCTCGAGCAGCGTCCGCATCACGTCGTCCCGTGTCAGATCGACGCTCGCGCCACCGCCGACGACGCCGCGGCCTCCGCCGAGAATCGTGATCGGCACCCGCTCGGGACCGGAGTCCGCCAGGAGTTGCTCCTTGGCCGCGCTGCATTTTCGTCGCAGGATCTGGCGCTGGCTGAGCGACAGCCGTTCCGATCCCCCCGCCAGCTTCTCTTCGACGAGTCGCGCGAGCGTCAGATCGAGATTGTCCCCACCGAGCAGCAGGTGCTCCCCGATGGCCATTCTCTCGAACACCAGTTCGCCCGCCTCGACATCGGCCCGAATCAGGCTGAAATCCGTCGTGCCGCCGCCGACATCACAGACGAGGATGAGCGCCCGGTCCCCGAGCGTCGCCATCGGATTTCGCGGGTGCGCCGCGATCCACGCGTACAGCGCCGCCAGCGGCTCCTCGAGGAGCGTGACCGCCGCGAGACCTGCCTCGTGCGCCGCCTGGACCGTCAGTTCACGCGCCTCTTCGTCGAATGACGCCGGCACAGTCAGCACAACCGGCAGGCGTTCGAGACGTTGACGTTCGTCCGCCGCGGCGTGCACGTGGTTCCACGAATCGCGCAGGTGCGCGAGGATCCGCGACGACGCCTGGACCGGCGAGAGCCTGCGTCCGCCTTCGTCCATCCACGGGAGCAGGGGCGCGGATCGATCGACGTCGGCGTTCGACAGCCACGACTTGGCCGATGACACCTGCCGGGCCGGCACGAGAGCGCCGTGGTCCCTGCCGAACCGGCCCGCGACGACCTCAGGGGCAGCGTTCCACGGCAACGCCGCGATGCCGGATTCCACGTCGGCCGCGGTCGGAAAATACAGAAAGGACGGCAGCGTGGGCTGGGCCGCGACCTCCCCCGCCGCCACGAGCTGCACGATGTCGAAGACGCGCACCCGGCCCCGCGAACCGGCCCACGCCAGCGCGGAGTTGGTGGTGCCCAGATCGATGCCGACGACGACGCCTGGCGTGGATGCGTCGTTCAGGGCTCGCGCTCCCGGATGTTCAACTCGAGCTTCCATCGCTGCTTCCGATCCCGGGACACGCACCACAGTTCCATCGTGCCGATCTCGGTGACGTGGCTCTCGAGCGTCACGGGAAGCGTCACGTCCTGCGCTCCGTCCAGAGCCAGCAGCACGTCGAGCGGGCTCAGCTCCTCCAGATCCCCGCCCCAATCCTCGATCAGCGACCCGATCGCGTCCGACGTGCGGACGGTCGACGACAGGAATCGGAACTCGGCAGGCTCGCCGACGACGAGTCCGAACTCCCGGTCCGGAATCGACGCGCTCGTGCCCTCCTCCATTCCGAAGGGGACGACGCACAGCGCCTTGATCGGCGCGGGCATGCCCGGCACCGCCGGCATCGCCGTTTCGATCCCGACGTAGTAGGTGCGGGACGCGCCGCTTCGGATCCGGATGCCGCGCCCGCGGCGGGCGAGCCCGTACGACGCGGCACCCCGGGCAACGGCCTGATCGAGGTCGGCCGACTCCAGCACGTGACGCCCGTCCAGGGCATCGAAGCCGTCCGCCTCGAGCCAGGCGCTGAGGACCTCGATCACGCGCGCCCGGAGCGCCGGCGCCTTCATGACCCCGCCGTTGAACAGGACGTGCGTGGGACAGGCGAGGCCGCTTGGTCCCCGCCGGACGGTGGCAGCACTGCCACTCCTCTGCTCTCCCTGACGTGCGAGAAACCGCGCGAGATGCCGGGTGACCGCCGGATCGGCCGCATAGGGCAGTCCGAGCTCCTGGAGGCCCGCGCGGCGCTGCCGCGCGGGCATGTCAGCCGCGCCGACCGACGGAAAGAACCCCTCCCGGAGCACGGAATCGACATCGTCGCGCGTCAGGGTCGTCGTCATCGTCGCGCCAATCAGCCGGGAACCCCGTCCGAGCAACGTCACCGCGCGTTCCGTCTGCGTGGCATCCGCCAGGAGCGCTTCCTTGGCCAGGCGGCTCTGATGCCACAGCCCGTGGAGGTGCCACGTGTCGATGCGATGCCCCGCAGCCTCGAGACGCTGCTGAAGCAGGCGGGCCAGCGCCAGATCCATGTTGTCGCCGCCAAGAAGGATGTGCTCGCCGACGGCGACCCGTTCGAGCGCGAGATCTCCCGCGGCATCCGACACGGCGATGAGGCTGAAGTCCGTCGTGCCGCCGCCGACGTCGCACACGAGGATCAGATCCCCGACCCCGATCCGCCTGCGCCACCGGTCGCCCATCGCGTCCAGCCACGAATAGAACGCGGCCTGGGGCTCCTCCAGCAACGTGACCTGCTCGAGGCCGGCGAGACGGGCCGCTCGAAGCGTCAGCTCGCGGGCCTCCTCGTCGAACGACGCCGGCACGGTGATGAGCACGTCCTGGCGCGCGAGCGCCAGCTCCGGTGCGCCGCGCGCGACGTCGGCGTCAAAAGCCGCCGCAAGATGGCGCAGGTATGCGGCCGACGCCTCGACGGGAGACAAATGCGGGATGTCGGCCGGCGCGCCCCAGGGCAAAATCGGCGTGGTCCTCTTCGCGCCGCCATACGACAGCCATGATTTCGCCGACGCGATGAGGCGCATCGCGTTCTCGGCGCCCCGACGACGCGCGAGTTCCCCGACGAGGTGCGGAGGCGACGCGTCCCACGGAAGGGCGGTGCTGCCGGCGGGAAAATCCATTTCGCCGGGGATGTACAGGAACGACGGCAGCAGCGCGCGACGCTGCACCTCGCCGGGGTTCACGACCTGCGGGATCTCCTGAACCTGGACGTGCCCCCCCGTCGGCGCGGCCGAGTCCGCCCATGCGAGCGCGCAGTTCGTGGTGCCCAGATCGATCCCGACGACGAAACGCTGGTTCACGGTGGAAGGTCCGAGGTTACTGAACTTCGATTTCGGCGGGCGCCAGCACGGCGTGGACGGCCGACGGAATGGAAGGCAGATCGACCCGCGTCGCCTGCCATCCGCGGTGACGCACGATCCCCGTGAACGGCGGTTCGCCGGCGACGTTGCCAAGAACCTTGATCCGGGCGGGATCGGCACCCCGCTCTACTCTGAGGGTCTGGCCCTCCTCTTCATCCACAACCGGAGAGATCGAGAGGTAACGCGTCAGCACCCCCCGGCATCCCGCGTGGACGTCGCGCGCCGCGGCCCCGATCTGGGCGTCGCCGTACGAACCGAGGTCTTCCAGGAGGAAGTCGAGGAGGCGCCCGTCGCGCTGCAGCAGCGCCAGCATTTGCGTCGCCCGATCGGCGCGCGGTGGTTCCGGCACGACGGTGGCCTTCGTGTCGCGTCCGGGTGCGACCTGGACCAGGGCCGTCACGACGTCGTCGGGCACGCGGCTGTGGTCGAGGATGGAGAAAAACGACCGGAAAGCATACTTGAGCCGCTGGACATACGGAACCATCACCCGATTGTATCTCCGGGCGTGCCCGCTACCGGGCAGTGCCTCATGCGCGGCTGTGGACGCCACTCGACCGCGCCATGCATGAGCCCGGGCCGGGGAGTGAACGGCTCAGTTTGAAATTGCGCGTGGGACGTCGTACGATCAACGTCTCTCGTCGGCCACCGTCCACGGCCCTGCTTCGCTTCCCGGAGCTTCCTCCTTATGCATACATTCCGCACTGGTATCGTGCTGTTCGCGTCCACGGTGCTGATGATTACTCTGGGTGTTCCCATCACCGCGGGTGCGGCGACCATCACCGTCAACGCTGGCGGGGACCTCCAGGCCGCGCTCAATCAGGCCCTGCCCGGGGACACCATCCTCGTGCAGGCCGGCGCCACGTTCGTTGGGAACTTCGTGCTGCCGAACAAGAGCGGCAGCACCTTCATCACGGTGCGATCCTCGGCGGCAGACGGATCACTGCCGGCGGCCGGGGCACGCATGACGTCGGGCTATGCCGCGCTGCTGCCGAAGATCAAGTCTCCGAACACCGGCTCGGCTCTCCAGACGTCGACCGGCGCGCATCACTGGCTGCTGAAATTTCTCGAATTCCAGGCAAACGTCGGCGGCTACGGCGAGATCATCCGGCTCGGGAGCAGCTCGCAGACGGTCGCGGCGAACCAGCCGCATCACCTGGTGCTGGATCGCCTGTACATCCACGGCGATTCGAAGCTCGGGAGCAAGCGCGGGATCGCGCTCAACAGCGCCGACACCTCGATCCTGAACTCGCAAATCAGCAACATCAAGGCCCAGGGTGTCGACGCGCAGGCGATCTGCGGCTGGAACGGTCCGGGCCCCTACCTGATCGAGAACAACTTCCTCGAAGCCAGCGGCGAGAACGTCATGTTCGGCGGGTCGGACCCGGCGATCCAGGGGCTCGTGCCGGCAAACATCACGATCCGCAGGAACCTGATCTCCAAGTACTCCGGCTGGCAGAAGCCAATCCTGTCCACGCCCGGGAGCGCCGTGGCGGCCCCCGCCGCCGGGGGCTCGCTCCCCGCCTCCACGTACGCGTACCGCGTCGTGGCATACGGTCCATGTGGAAACGGCACGACCTGCCGTTCGGGCGCGACCGCCGACGTCTCGGCAACGCTCGTCACGACCGGTTCGGTCGCGATCACGTGGAGCGCCGTCTCCGGGGCGTCATCGTACCGGGTGTATGGGCGCCAGGCCGGTGTCGAGACCCAGTACTGGTCCACGACGGGCACGAGCCTGATCGACGCAGGGGCCGCGGGGACTGCGTCGACCGTCCCCAGCACGGCCGGCCAGCTCTGGACGGTCAAGAACCTCCTGGAATTGAAGAACGCGAAACTGGTCCTGATTGAAGGGAACATTTTCCAGAACTGCTGGAAGGCCGATCAGAAGGGGTACGCGGTCCTGCTGACGCCCACGAACGGCGGCCTCGCCGCATGGACGGTGGTCCAGGACGTGACCTTCCAGTACAACACGGTGCGGCACGTCGGGGCGGCGCTGCTGGTGAACGGACGGGACACGACGCACGGCAGCGACTACACGCACAACGTGGCCATCCGCCACAACCTGTTCACGGATGTCTCCACGAGGTGGGGTGGACCGGGTGGATTCATGGTTGCCGGCAACGGCACACGCGATGTGCGCGTCGACCACAACACGATCGACCACGATGGATTCGTGGTGGCGGGCAACGGCGAAGCGAACGTCGGGTTCGTCTACACGAACAATCTCGCGCGCCACAACCAGTGGGGCATCTATGGTGATGGCCACGGCTCGGGGTTCGATTCGATCAACATCTACTTTCCGGGGATCAGCATGCGGCGGAACGTGCTCGCCGGCGGGACCGCGTCGAGGTACCCGACCGACAACTTCTTTCCGGCGGCGTCCACGTTCCTCGGCAACTTCGTGGGTGCGGCGATCGGAGATTTTCGACTCGCCGCCGCCAGCCCTTACATCGCGATGGCGACCGACGGCACGAACATCGGCGCCGACATCACGGCCCTTCTCGCGTCCCAGAAATAACCGTCGACCGGCCCGCGCAGCGACACGTTCGCTGCGCGGGATCGAATCCTCCCTCCGAGGCTACCTCGCTGAGGCGGGCGTCTCGCGCATGCCCCCGAGCACCTGTTCCGGGGTTGCGCGGTCGTCTGCGACCGAGCCCGTCCAAGTACCCCACCGTGCGGCATCCATGGAGTCGCCGTTGCCGCCCAGCTGTTTCAAGCGGGCCTGATCCTCAGCCGTCAGGACCTGTCCTGGGAGCGGCTCGAGGCGGCGTACGTCCGAGGCTGAAACCCGGATCGCCTTGCCGACCCTGGTACCCAGATCGTCGTGAATCAGCAGGAAGTGCCACACCATGCGCTCCTGCACGTCGCGTTCGCACTGCGCGAGCAGATCGCCCATGTTCTTGACCAGGTCCTCACGCTCCCATTCGAGCATCGTGCAGTACCGCGCCCGCGGCTGCACGTAATCGTTCCGCCGTTCGATGACGCTCCGGGTCAGGGCCCCGTGGATGTCCGGCGCCTTGTTCGGTTCCGGGCGCTTCGACACCGAGAGCCCGTTGTGCTGCGAGGGCTCGTAGTTCACGTGCGGATTCTGCCCAGGCGCCAGGTCGACGGAGTACGCCATCTGGCCGCCCCTCTGATTCGTGGCCACCGGCGCGTTCTTGGGCTGGTTCACCGGCAACTGGAGGTAGTTGGGCCCGACGCGGTACCGCTGGGTGTCGGAATACGAGAAGGTGCGACCGACCAGCATCTTGTCGTCGGAGAAATCCAGGCCGTCCACCAGCACACCGGTCCCCATCGCGATCTGCTCATTCTCGGCGTGGTGGTCCGAGACGTTCCGGTTGAGGGTCATCACGCCGATTTTCCGCAGCGGGAACTCATCCTCGGGCCAGATTTTCGTGTCGTCCAGCGGATCCCACTCGAGCTCCGGGTGGTCGTGGTCCTCCATGGTCTGCACGTAGACATCCCACTGCGGATAGTCCTTGCGCTCGATCGCCTCATAGAGATCCTTGGACGCCGACCCGAGATCCTTCCCCTGGACGGTCGCGGCGTCGTCTGCCGTCAGGCACGCCACGCCGCAGCGCGGGTGGAAGTGATACTTGACGATCACCGTCTGCCCGTCGGCATTGACCATCTTGTACGTGTTGACTCCGAACCCCTGCATGTGGCGATAGTTCGCCGGAATGCCGCGCGGGCTGAACAGGTGCGTCAACATGTGCATCGACTCCGGCGTGCGGCTCATGAAGTCGAAGATGCGGTTGGCTTCCTGCCGGAAGGTCACGGGATCCGGCTTCAAGGCGTGGATGACGTCCGGGAACTTGATCGCGTCGCGGATGAAGAACACCGGAAGATTGTTGCCGACGAGATCCCAGTTGCCGTCCTCCGTGTAGAACTTCACCGCAAATCCGCGCGGGTCGCGCGCGACTTCCGACGAGTCGCGCCCGCCGATGACCGTCGAAAAACGGATCGCCAGCGGCGTCTTCTTGCCCGCCGCCTGGAAGATCTTCGCGCGGGTGTACTTCGACGCCGGCTCGTCGCCGATCTTCCCGGTTGCTTCAAACTCGCCGTACGCCACGAAGCCGCGGGCGTGGACCACGCGCTCGGGAATCCGCTCGCGATCGAAGTGGCTGATCTTCTCGAGGAAGTGATAGTTCTCGAGCGTCGCGGGTCCACGGCTGCCGACGGTGCGCTGCGACTCGTTGTTCGTGACAGGATGACCCTGCCGCGTGGTCAAGGTCTGATCGTCAGGTTCGGGCTTCTTCGCCATCGCTTACTCCATTCCGCAGTGATCTCACACGAGGTCGGGTTTGCTCCAAGGCGCTATCGTACCCTTCCTGCCGCGGTTGCGCGAGTCCACGGTGATCCCTCCGGACCGGCTGAGCGGCGTTCGCGTGACCACGACCCGCAGCCGCGCTTGCCGGTGGACCCGAGTGTTCGCGCGGCTCGAGGTCGCGTTCCCGGTGCATGCCAGGTGAGGGCGCCTCGTGCACAGGCGAGGCATGCGGAGGGCACAAGCATAGCCGGGCTTACAGATGAGGCGAGAATCACGCCGAACCGGGCATGCCCTGTGCAATTATCCGGGCGTGCCAGATATGAATCGGCGAAAAAGTAGCAGCGCGATACTTGTTGATCGTCGAAAGAGCTACATAGATGTGATGGAACGCGTGCTGGGTTCGGCCTACCTGCCGGACGCCACTGGACCGGCCGTGCCGGTGGACCAGCTCCAGCGCGGCAGCCGCGGCCGCAAGGCGACCGCCTCCGGGCCGCAGGTCATCGTCGTCAAGGCTCCCCACCGGCACTGACCGCTCTCAGGCTGCGCCACCCCCGCTGGGTCACCCGCGGCGGGCGGCTCAGGCCCCGCCGACGTTCGAGGCGCCTGGCAGGAGCGTGAACCCGAAATCCACGTCGACGAGGTCCCCGATGCGCTCCACCGTCACATCGGCGGGCGGGAAGCGCCGCAGGATCTCCGGATCACGCGCGTAATGCCCCTGGCGGGGAAATACCGTGGTGACGCGGCTGCCCCATCGCGCCTTGAGAGCCGTGAGCAATCGGAGCTTGTCGTCCACGAACACGTAGTGCTCCGCCGGATACCGTCGCTCGACGTCCTCGAGCTCCAGCTCCTTGTGCACATAGATGAGGACGTTGCCGTCGACTGCCTCCAACAATCCCGACCGCTGAATCTTCCGGGGCTGGAACACGACATCACCGTCGGTCAGGATCACGACCGGTCCCCATGTCTTGAACCGGTCGATCACATCCAGTGAGTTGGGAAAAAGGCGGTTCGCAAACGGATAATTGATGAGATATGACGACACGCGGAGCACATTCGGATCGCGGGGATGCGCGGCCCGGTACTGCTGGAGCGCGCCGAGGTAGTCAGCGTATCCGAGGGTGTCGCGCAGCCGCTCGAAAATCGCCCAGTACGCCTGCTCGGACTCAGGCCCCACCACGTCCACCAGGTGTCGCCGCAGGTCGGCGATGACCCGGTCGTTGTCGAGCAGCGTATTATCGACGTCGAGGAGAAACACCACGGGGGATGTCATCTCCTTTAGAGTACTGCAGACAGCGGCGATCACCCGTGAACAGTCCGAACATCGTTTGCACTGGCCGGTTGGCTCGACTCGTCACCGACCGCCGCACGCGGTGTGAGAGCGAAGATCCTCGCTCTGCGAGGACAGCGTGGGCTGTCTGCCGTGATGAGCGGTTGTGATACGGTGCATCGGAAGGCAGGATGAGAGCGCACGGGGTCAGTTGCTGATGGAGCGAGACGGAACAATACCGCTGTCGGGAATTGTGGCCTGTGTCCGCCCGATCCTCCGCCGCCTCGTGGTCGTCGCCGCCCTGCTGCTGCTCCTCCCGGCCGGCGCACGCGCGGCGGGGCTCCAGGCGGACCTCGACGGCGACGGCATTCGCGACCTGGTGTTCCCCGGGCCGCACCCCAACGATCTCTGCGTCGTGCTCTCGCGGACGCCGCTGCCACAGCACTTCCGGTTGCCAGCGCAGGTCGTTGATGTCACGACCGCCGACATCGACCATGACGGCGATCGCGACATCATCGCCACCACCGCGCAGGCAGGCCTCGACATCTTCCTCAACATGGGCCGCGGGCGATTCCGCGTCATTCACGCACCGGTGGTGCGCCACTGGCAGACCGGGCCGCGCCTCGGCGCCGGCCCGGTCCACCCGCAAACCGACAATCTGTCGGACGCGCCGACGGGATCCCCCGCCGTTCGCCGGGTGCCCCTGCGTGGCCTCTCACCCACGCGTCTGGTCAGACTGATCAGCCACACGTTTGCCGCGCGACCGCTGCCGCGCGGGATCGACCTGCGCGGGCCTCCTCCTCGCTCCGTCTGACGCACATCGAGCCGCGCCACGTGCGACGCGCCAGCCGTTCACTGGCGCGCGGCGCGCGCGGTCGTCCGCGCAGCTCAAGGAGGAGCGATTGATGAGGAGCGTGTCAGCCGACAGGGTCTCGACGGACGGGTTCGTCGGCCAGGCCACCGTCGTAAGCGGGACTGGATCCGGACTGCGTGCAGTGTCGCGGGTAAGCCGGATCGTCTGCTCGCTGAAGCGGCGGCACGAGCGTCCGAGGATGCCGCTCGGCGGCACCGCGGCGATCCGCGCGGCGAAGGGTCACGAGGTCATGTTCACGGACAGGCCAGGTCCGGCCCGCCATGCGGGGCGAGCGGGCGATGATGTGGGGACAGTGACGTGTTGAGGGCGATCCCCCGCTACGGGGCGCGGATCATTCCGAACACCGAGCAGACGATCGCGGAGCTGCGCGACCGCGGCGAGCTCGTGCAGGGACCCCACGTGGCGCTGTTCGAGCGCGCTTTCGCAGACTACGTCGGCGCGGACCACGCGGTCACCGCCTCGTACGGGCGCACCGCGTTCTACGATCTCATCCACGCGCTGCGTCTTCCGAAGGGCTCCGAAATCATCATGCCGGCCCTGACGTTCTGGGTCATCCCCGAGCTCGCGCGCGCAGCGGGTCTCGTCCCGGTGTTTGCCGACGTCGATCCGCACACCTTCACTCTCGACCCGGCCTCGTTCGAACGCGCGATCACGGCGCGCACGAGCGCGGTCGTGCCGACCCATCTCTACGGACTGGCCTGCGACATGGATGCGATTGTCGGGCTCGCGCGGCGGCATGGGCTCGCGGTGATCGAGGACTGCGCGCACGCCCTCGGCGCGACCTGGCGCGGCCGGCCGGTCGGGGCGCTCGGCGATGCCGGATTTTTCAGCTTCCAGCTGTTGAAGCCGCTGAACACGTACGGCGGGGGGATGGCCGTCACGAACAACGCCGCCGTGGCGCAGCGCCTTGCCGCCCGCATCGTGGACGACCCGTGGCCGGACGAGGCGAACGTGATGCGTCGCCTCCTGCTCGGACGGATCCAGCGCATCGCGATCCGACCGCGGGTGTTCAGCAGCTCGCTGTTCCCGGTCCTGTACGCCGCGTCGTATACGGGCGCAAACCCGGACGTGTATCTGTGGGAAAAGATCCGGCCGCTCGATCCGCTCCCGCCGAAGTACCGCGAGCGGTACAGCAACGTCCAGGCGGCGCTCGGTCTCGAAGGGCTGCGACACCTCGACACCTGGACCAGCGCCGCCGCGGCCCACGCCCGCGCGCTTGACGATGCCCTCGAAGGCAGCCCCATCGAGCGCCCGAAAGTGCCGAAGCACGGGACGCACGTGTACTACCAGTACGCGGTGTATACCCCGCAACGGGACGCCGTTGTACGGCAGTGCATCAGGCGCGGCGTCGATGTCGAGACGCTCCATGTGGACGTGTGTACCCGGGTGCCGCTCTTCGGCGATCGCCCGCCGGCCCCGGGCGCGGAACGTGCGGCCACCTCCATCCAGTTGCCGGTGTACTCGTCCTTGAGCATGGAGGACGTGGGCCGCGTGGCCAGCGTGGTGCGCGACGCCGTCCGCTCCGCATGAACCTCGGCAACCCCGGCGCGTTCGCCGCCATCTACGCCGCCGCCGCCGTGGAGGGCGAGATCGTCTTCGTCGCCGCCGCGGTTCTCGTCGCCTCGGGAGCCATCAGTCCGGCGATCGTGCTGGTCGCCGGCGCACTCGGGGCCGCGACCGGCGACCAGTTCTTCTTCTATGCGCTTCGCGGCCATGCGCCTCGCTGGGCGGCGCGCCTACCCGGTCTTGCCGGCCGGCGCGAGGCCATCGTCGCACGCGTCCGCCGCCACCAGATCGGGATGATCCTCGCGGTGCGATTCGTTCCGGGACTCCGCATCGCCATTGCCGCCGCCTGCGCGCTGGCCGGGGTACCTGCGCTCCGGTTCAGCCTGCTCAATACGCTCTCCGCGTTCGTGTGGGCCGCCCTCGTGCTCGCCCTCGTCGCGCGTGCCGGTCCCGCCGCGGTCCAGCACCTCGGCGTCGGCGGCATCTGGGGCGCGGTGATCTGCGGCGCACTCTTTCTGCTGTTTGGCTGGTGGATCAGCCGGCGGGCCTGAGCCGCCGGCCGAGACAAGACGCACGCTGCACGACGTTGCACGTTGAACATTGCACTCGTTGCACGTTGCGCGTTGCACGTTGCACGTTGTGAGCCGCTATCCCTCGTGCAGATATGCTTCTTCGCCGTGCAGACTGACGTCGAGCCCCGAGCTTTCGTCGGTCTCCGACGCGCGAATCGGCATCGCCAGGCTGATCACTTTCAACAGGATGAAGCTCACTATCCCGCTGTACGCGAGCACCGCGAGGACGGCGCTTCCCTGGATGACGAGCTGGAACGGGTTGCCGAAGAGCGCCCCGTCCGCGACGCCGTTGAGGCTCTTCTGCGCGAAAACGCCTGTGAGCAGGGCACCGACGGTGCCGCCGATGCCGTGTGCGGCCACGACATCGAGCGAATCATCGAGCGACGTCTTCACCCGCACCATCAGCCCCAGGTAGCTGGGCACCGCCGCGATTGCCCCCAGTGCGATGGCGCTCATCGGACTGATGAAGCCGGCGGCGGGCGTGACGGCGACGAGGCCGACGACGATTGCCGTCGCGGCGCCGACGGCCGTGGGCTTGCCGGATCGCATCAGGTCCAGGAACGTCCAGACCACCAGCGTCGCGGCCGGCGCGAGCATGGTCGTCACGAAGGCGAGTGCCGCGACGGGGCTCGCGCCCAGCGCGCTTCCGGCGTTGAACCCGAACCATCCGAACCAGAGCAGGCCCGCGCCGAGCAGGGTGAACGGGATGTTGTGAGGCAGGAGCGATGCCGACGGGTAGTCCTGCCGCTTGCCGAGGAGAATCGCCGCGACGAACGCTGCGACCGCGGCGTTCACGTGGACGACGGTCCCGCCGGCGAAATCCAGCGCCCCCCAGCGCGCCAGCCATCCTCCGCCCCAGACCCAGTGCGCGACGGGGCTGTACACCACAAGACTCCAGAGCGAGATGAACACCACGTACGCCGAGAAGCGCATCCGCTCGACGATGGCGCCGGAAATCAGCGCCGCGGTGATGATGGCAAACGTGCCCTGGTAGGCCATGAACAGCGCGTGCGGGATGCTCCCCTGCGGCTCCAGCCCCACCCCGCGGAGGAACAGCCGGGACAGATCCCCAATCCAGTTGCCGCCTGGACCAAACGCGAGCGAATAGCCGATCACCGCCCAGAGCACGCCGACGAAGCCCATCGAAACGAAGCTCATCATCATCGTGTTCAAGGCGTTCTTCGACCTGACCAGGCCGCCATAGAAGAACGCGAGGGCCGGCGTCATCAGCAGCACGAGCGCGGTCGCGACGAGCATCCAGGCGGTATCGGCCTGGTTGATCGCCGGCGGCGTCGCCGCCTGGGCAAAGGCACAATCCGAAAGTCCGATGACGAACACGCCGGTCACTCCGGCAATGGTCGCGACGATATTGTTGCGGGCGTTACTCATGTCTGACGCGCTCCTGCTCTTCGTGAATGCGCCGGGCGATTCGCTCCGGCGGCGATCGTGGAGAACTCAGCGCTCGTCGCGCTCCCCGGTGCGGATGTTGTAGCTCTGCTCGACGGGCAGGACGAACACGCGCCCGTCGCCTATCTCGCCGGTTCGGGCGGCGCGGACAATCGCCGAGATCACGTCATCGACAAG
>JANMCN010000225.1:0-10974 GCA_031361295.1 Acidobacteriota bacterium
TCCCGGTAGGCCGCCTCGGGGTCTGGATATTCCTTGATGCGTGCCGACACGAACGGCGTCTCCACCCGCGCCGGGCAGATGCAGTTGACGCGGACGCCGTCGAGGGCGTGATCGAGCGCCATCGACTTGGTCAGTCCGACGACCGCGAATTTGGTGGTGCAGTAGGCCAGCCGATCCCGGATGCCGACGATGCCGCCGATCGAGGCGATGTTGACGATTGAACCCTTGCGGCGGTGGAGCATGCCGCCGATGAAGGCCTTGCTGACGTTGAACACCCCGCGCACGTTGACGGCGTACAGGCGATCCAGGTCGGACCCGGACGCCTGGAGGATCGTCCCGACGTGCCCCACCCCGGCATTGTTCACGAGCACGTCCACGTCGCCGACGCGGGCCGCGGCCGCCGTGCACGCCGCTTCGTCCGTGACGTCGAAGGAATGATACTCGGCACGGCCGCCGGCTTCGCCAATGGCGCGGGCCACGCGCTCGCCGCCGGTCGCATCGCGGTCGGCCACGAATACCTTCGCGCCCGCCGCCGCCAGTGCGAACGCCGTCGCTTCCCCAATCCCGGAACCAGCCCCGGTGACGAACGCGGTCTTTCCATCCAGACGAAACATGCGACCCCTCTACGGCTGCTGAGACTGCGCCCACGGCGCCTGGGTGAACAATCCGCCGTCCACCATGAGTGTCTGACCGGTCACGAACGACGCGTCGTCGCTCACGAGAAACGCCACCGCGCCGGCCACGTCCGCCGGCGTGCCCACGCGGCGAAGCGGTGTGGCGCGCCCCCACGTGCCGGCGTAATCGGGCAGTTCGAGCCTGGTGCGCTCCACGTCGATCGCCCCGGGCGCCACGCAGTTCACCCTGATGCGGAGAGGGCCCAGTTCGACCGCCGACACTTTCGTGAACATCTCGATTCCGCCTCGGCTGGCGGTATAGGCAATCAAGCCGGGGAACGGCACCTTGTTGCTGCCCGAGCCGATGTTGACGATCACGCCGCCGCCGTGATCCTTCATGTGGCGGGCGGCCGACTGAGTGCAGAGAAAGCAGCCCTTGAGATTCGTGCGGATGACCAGGTCCCACTCCTCCTCGGTGACGTCGAGAAGAGGCGTCCAGGTCTGCACACCGGCGTTGTTGACGAGGAAGTCGAGACGCCCGAACCGCGCCGCCACGTCCGCCACCATCTGGCGTACCTCGGGGCCCACGCCGACATCGGCCTTGACCGCGAAGGCGTCGACGCCCAGCCCGCGGATGTCCGCGGCCGTCTGCTCGGCGGTGTCCGGCGAGGCGGGGTAGTTGACCGCGATCCGGCAGCCGCGCCTGGCGAGCTCGAGGGCAATCTCTTTCCCGATGCCTCGCTCCGACCCGGTGACGATGGCGGCGCGCTCCGACAGGTTCTGTGGCTCGATCATCCCGCAAACTGTAGAACGCGGATGGCTCGAAGACAAGGGCTCAGCTGCGCGGGCGACGCGTGCGTCGCGCGGGGCTCGAGCCTCGCGTCGGGCGTCCTCAGCGTTCGTCGCGCGGGGTCAGCCCGCGTCGGGCTCAGTGCAGAATCAGGAAGGACCCATCCGTGCGGGCCACCGCAGCCACCAGGCCCCACACCGGCACGGGGGCCGCGTTCGACTGGGCGGCCAGACGGATGCCCTGGCGATCGACGGCTTCCCACGCGACGGTTCCACCGCGCGCCCACCCGGTCCCTTCCGCCCAGGCGACCAGCGTGACGCCCGCGGCGTTCGTGGCCACCGACGGGTGCTTGCGGCCGGCCGGGCCCTCCATCACGACAGGGGTGGAAAACGTGCGGGTGCCGGGATGCAGCCGCGCGTAATAGATCTGCTGTTCGGTCTCCCACGCGGCGACCATGTCCGCGCCGCTCCGTGCCAGCGCGAATGTGGACATCGGGCACGCATTCAACTTCCAGGGCTGCAGCACGACCGGTTTCGACGGCGCGCCCGACAGGGCGATCCAGGTCGCATCGCGGTTCACCCCTCCGGTGGCCGCGCGGTAAAGGACGTGGGGGGTGCCCGACGCATCGATCGCGGCGCGCAACCCGCAGCACCCGCACGCGCCAGTCGACGCTTCCGGCGCCGGCTCTTCGCGCGCAAAATGCCGGCCTCCATCGCGCGAGCGTGCGACGTACACGGTCCGGTGGCCCTCGCCGTCCTCCGGCCCCTGCCCATGCCAGGCGACGTACACATTCCCCGCGCGATCAGCCGCGACCGTCGCACCGTCAATCCCGCCAGAGGCCGTCGCCACGTTCACCTGCGCGTCGAAGCGCGCCCCGTCGTCCGCGAGCCTGGAGTACCACATGGGTCTGCGCTTCGATTCGCCGAGCTCGTTCGCGCCGTACCACGCCACATGCACGCGTCCTGTCGCGCCGACAGCCAGCTGACCGCCCCGCACGGAGCCCGTCGCGAGCGCGGATCCGGACACGCTGTTCACGCGAAGAGGCGTCGAGAACTCGCGAAGGCCTGACCGACGCTGCATGTAGAACAGATCGCCGCCCGCAGGCAGTCCGCTGAAGTACAGGACATGCAGAGTGTCGCGGTCGTCCACGACGGCCTGCGGTTGGAGACCCCCCGCGGGCAGCGCCAGCAGGTCGACCACGGGAGCAGAGCTCCGAAGCGCCGCCGGCTGCAGACCGAGCCACATGCCCGCCGAGATCACAACCGTCACGAACACACGCATCGTTACCACCCCCAACCGTGCCCAGCGAGACGTCGATCATACGCGGGACATGCCGCCCTGTCCCACCGGCGACCCGAACGGCCACGAACGCCTCGCAACATGGCACTTTGGCACCCTGCACCCTGGCCCGCTGCACACCTTTGTCACGTGCCCGCGTACAATGGCAGTCAGTCAACTGAGGCATCACCGAATCTGGGATCCGCGGGCGGAGGCGAACCGGCAGCGCATGTATCCAATCCTGTTCAGTGTCGGCGGGTTCGAGATCACCAGCTTCGGCGTCCTCGTCGCGGTGGCGGCGCTGGTCGGCGTCTCGCTGTTCCGTCGTGAGCTCGCCTGGAGCGGCCTGCCTGAGAACGCGGTGGACGGCGCGATTCTCGGAGTGCTCGCGGGGCTCGCAGGAGCGAAACTGCTCTGGGTGGCCGAACACCGGGGCGAGGACGCCTTCACCTCGCTGCTGTTCAGCCGAGGCGGGCTGAGCTGGTTCGGCGGGCTCGTGGGGGGCGTAGGCGCGGCGCTCGTGTTCTTTCTCGCGAAGGGTTACCCGCTCGTCCGAACGGTGGCCGCCGCCTCACCGGCGCTTGCGGCCGGACACGCGATCGGGCGCATCGGCTGTTTTCTCGTCGGCGATGATTACGGACGGCCCACAACCCTGCCGTGGGGCGTCGCCTTCCCGCGTGGTCTCCCGCCAACCGTGGATCGTGTGCATCCGACGCAGTTGTACGAAGCGGTGGTCCTCGCGGTCCTGAGCATCCTGCTGGTCCGCTGGCGCCGGAGCGGCGTCAGCGATCACCGCGTGCTCGGCCGGTACCTGCTGGTTGCCGGCGTCACGCGATTCCTCATCGAGTTCATCCGCGTGAACGAACGGGTCGTTGGCGGGCTCACGGTCGCGCACATTGCCGCGTTGCTGATGATGCTCGCCGGCCTGGCCGTCATGGCCGGCACCTCGCGCACCGCGACGGTGAACTCCCAGCGCCGCCGCCCCTGATCGCGCCATGAATCCAAACCCTTTCGACAGCGACAACGACGTCACGCTCGACGTACCCACGCGCGCCGCCGGACCGATCGGCGTCCTGCCGCTCACCGCCGAAATGCTCCGCGAGCGACCCTCCGGGGACCTGTTCGGGTGGACGCAGAACGCCGGCATGGGCTGGGATCCCGCGAAGCTTGGCGCCCGCGAGTTCCTCATGCTCTCGACGCACGGCGGCATCCGTGCGCCCGACGGCACGCCCGTCGCGCTGGGCTATCACACGGGACATTGGGAGGTCGGACTGCTCATGGAGGCGGCGGCCCGCGCGTTCACGGCGGCGGGGGCCATCCCGTTTGCCGGCGCGTGCACCGACCCGTGCGACGGGCGTTCGCAGGGGACGACGGCGATGTTCGACAGCCTGCCGTTCCGGAACGATGCCGCGACGATCTTCCGGCGACTCATCCGGTCGCTGCCGACGCGGCGCGGCGTGCTGGGGGTCGCAACGTGCGACAAGGGCCTGCCCGCGATGATGATGGCGCTCGCCGGCAGCGGAGACCTCGCGTGCATCCTGGTGCCGGGCGGCGTCACGCTGCCGGCTGCCAACGGCGAGGATGCGGGGCGCGTGCAGACCATCGGCGTCCGCTTCAGCCATGGGGAACTGACGCTGGAGCAGGCGGCGGAAGCGGGATGCCGGGCCTGCGCGTCACCGGGCGGCGGCTGCCAGTTCCTCGGCACGGCCGCCACCGCGCAGGTCGTTGGCGAAGCGCTCGGGATGTCACTCGGACACGCAGCCCTGGCGCCGTCCGGGCATGCGATCTGGCTCGACATGGCGCGCCGCTCGGCGCTCGCGCTCATGGAACTCGAGGCCCGCGGGATCACCATGCGCCGGATCCTGACCGACGCATCGGTTGAAAATGCGATGGTCACGCATGCGGCATTCGGCGGCTCGACGAACCTGGTGCTGCACGTGCCCGCCGTGGCACATGCGGCCGGCCTGCGACGGCCAACCGCGCGGGATTGGGCGCGCGTGAGCCGCGAAGTCCCCAGAATCGTGGACGCCCTGCCCAATGGCCCGCGGAACCATCCGACCGTCGAGGTGTTCCTTGCCGGAGGCGTTCCCGAAGTCATGCTGCACCTGCGTCGCGAGGGCCTGCTCGATACGACGGTGCTCACCGCCAGCGGCCTGACTGTGGACCAGCAGCTCGACGCCTGGGAGGACTCCG
The DNA here is from genome assembly GCA_031361295.1 of Acidobacteriota bacterium. Lineage (GTDB taxonomy): Bacteria > Acidobacteriota > Vicinamibacteria > Vicinamibacterales > 2-12-FULL-66-21 > JALZOC01. The sequence goes on from JANMCN010000225.1 coordinate 4,876, forward strand.
AGCGCCGCGCCCGGCTTCGCACCTTGTTGAAAGCGCAGCAGGGGGTGGATCCGGACGATGTGATCATGTCGCCGGCGAAGGCCGCGGGGCGCGGATTGACATCGACCGTGTGCTTTCCCGCCGGTAACCTCGCCCCCGAAGGCTCGCTCATCAAGAGCACCGCCCTCGATCCATCGGTTGTCGGGGCGGACGGCGTGTACCGTCTGACGGGCCCCGCGCGCGTTTTCGTCAGCGAGGCGGCTGCGATCCGCGCGATCAAGGAGCGGCGCATCGCCGAAGGGGATGTGCTGGTGCTCATCTGTCGCGGCCCCATGGGCGCCGGGATGGAGGAGACATTCCAGGTGACCGGGGCGCTGCGCTACCTGCCGTTCGGGAAGCACGTCGCGGTCCTGACGGATGCCAGGTTCAGCGGCGTGTCCACCGGGGCCTGCATCGGACATGTCTCGCCCGAAGCGCTGGCGGGTGGCCCCATCGGCAAACTGCGCGACGGTGATCTGGTCGAGATCGTCATCGATTCGCGCGCGCTCGAAGGGACCGTGAATTTCGTCGGGGACCGGACGCGGCCGCTGAGCTACGCGGAGGGGGCACAGGAGCTGGCCGGCCGGACACCGCGCCCGGACCTCGCGCCCGACCCGGCACTTCCCGCCGACACGCGCATCTGGGCGGCGCTCCAGGACGCCAGCGGGGGCACGTGGGGCGGGTGCGTATTCGACGCGGACGCGATCGTGCGCACGCTGGCCGCCGGCAAGCGCGCGCTCGCCGGCGACGCTCAGTGAGCACGCGTCGTGGAGCCGGGCCGGGACGCCGGGATTGCGCCTTCGAGCGCACGGCGAGCCCGAGACGTCGCGTTCGGCCAGGCGTGGTTCATCCGATCTTGACTTCCACGAAGCCACCACTGATGCGCGTCGCGTAGCAGGGCTGATCGTACGTCGACGGCCCGTGGACCACGTGGCCGTCGGAGAGCGCGAACTGCGACCCGTGCCAGGGGCAGATGATCGTGCCGTCGCGCACCTCACCCTCCGACAGCGGGCCCCCGCGGTGCGCGCAGCGCTCCGCCAGCGCGCACACCGTGTCTGCCTGCCGAATCAGCACGACCTCGGCCTCGCCGACCGTGACCTTCCGCGTGTCGCCGTCCCGGATGTCGTCGAGCCGGATCGTGCGCGCAAAGCCGTCCGGGGCGTCCCCCTGCACCGCGTGATCCGTCCCGAGACGCCGGTTGTAGACGAGCGCGCCGCCGAGGTACGCACCCGCCATCACGAACGCATAGCCCGCCGCGGAGATGCCGGTCGCCGCCCCGGTCCGGCGGCGTCGCCGCAGGAGCGTCGAGGTGAGGAACAAGCCCGTCGCCGTCACGTTGAGCAATCCGTGCATGAGCCCGACCCGTCGGTCGCCCTTGCCCGTGTCCGCCCAGTCTGTCAGACCGGTGACGGCTGCCGCCGCGGCGCCGACGAGGCCGACATTGATGCAGACGCGCGCGGCGTCTTCGTACCGTCGGCCTCCGTTCGTCGAATCCAGCGCATCGAAGACCTCCGCCATCGTCCAGGCGCCGATGGGTAGATCGGTGAGCACGGGGTGGAGCGGGTGGCCGAGCCAGACACCGTTCAGCACATCCTTGACCGTCCGCCCGCTCTCTCCCTCGAACAGGCCACGAATCGCGCCGCGGATTGTCCTGCCGGCGTCATCGAGCCACTCCTGTTCGGCAGCCAGCTCAGCCAACTCACTCATACGTCACCTCGGTGCAAGCCGCGTTCGGGCGGCAGCGACGCGCCCCGCCTGGGCGTCACGCAGCAAACGTCCTGCCGAAACGCGCGGCGCGGGAGAGTCGACCGGCCCGTGAGCGTGCGCGGCCGAATGCCGGAGCCGGGCGGCCCGGGACATGCACCCGGACCGCCATGCACGTACCACTGCGCCAACTCGGCCGAACTGGCCCGACCGTCTCCGCCCTCGGCCTCGGCTGCATGGGCATGTCCGACTTTTACGGCGCGGCCGACGACGAGCGGTCGATCGCCACCATTCACCGGGCCCTGGAACTCGGAGTCACCTTCCTGGATACCGCCGACGCGTATGGCCCGTCGACGAACGAGCGGCTGGTCGGTCGTGCCATTCGCGATCGACGCGAGGCCGTCGTGCTCGCGACGAAGTTCGGCAACGTGCGCGCACCGGACGGAACGTTCGTGGGCATCAATGGCACGCCGGAGTACGTCCGTCAGGCGTGCGATGCGTCACTGCAGCGGCTCGGCGTGGACACCATCGACCTGTTCTATCAGCCTCGCGTCGATCCGAACACGCCGATCGAAGACACCGTGTGTGCCATGTCGAAGCTGGTCGTGGCAGGAAAGGTGCGGCACCTCGGGCTGTCGGAGGCGGCGCCCGCAACCATTCGGCGCGCGCATGCCGTGCACCCGATCGCCGCCCTCCAGACGGAATACTCGCTCTGGACACGGGATCCGGAAGGGGAGCTGCTCGCGACCGTCCGCGAGCTCGGCATCGGCTTCGTCGCCTACAGCCCGCTCGGCCGCGGATTCCTGACGGGCCGCTTCCGATCGATCGACGACCTGTCGCCGAACGACTGGCGGAGGAACAATCCCCGATTCCAGGGGGAAAATTTCCAGCGCAACCTGGACCTCGTCGCCAGGGTCGAGGAGATGGCCCGCACGAGGTCTTGCACGCCGGCCCAGCTCGCGCTGGCCTGGCTGCTGTCTCGGGGGCCGGACGTCGTGCCGATTCCGGGGTCCACGCGATCGGAGCGCGTCGAGGAGAATGCGGCCGCCGTCACCGTCACGCTGTCGTCCGACGAGCTCGCCGCCCTCGACCAGATTGCGCCCGGCGTCTCAGGCGCCCGCTACCCGGAAGGGGGGATGCGCGCGGTCAACCGCTAGCGGGACGTCAGGCGGGTTGGTTCGAGGCGAGAGGAGGGGTGCCTGTTCAATAACGCCGAGCTTGACGGCAGGGCCGGGTTCGGATTAAAAAACCCGGGTCTCCTTCCAACATATCGGTGCGCGCGAAAGGGAGCGCCGCCTACGTGTCGACATACTACGTCCAGCCGGGCGCGCGCATGTTGTGGTGTCTTCGCCGGCGGGCGACCGACGTCCGCTGCATTCTCTACTCCAACGGCCGCCCCGTTGAGGTGCGCGTCGTCCAGGACCGCGATGTTGTCCTCACCGAACTCTTCCCCGAGGAATGGCTTGCGGTCAACTGGGCGCGCGCATACGAAGGGCGTCTGAGGGAGCAAGGCTGGCAGGACGCCCCGAGCGCCTGACCTGACGCCCGTCGCCGGGCCAACGCCCTCCCTACGTGAGAATCATCACCGCGACCACCCAGAAGGCGAGCGCCACGATTGAGGCGAGCGTCAGATCCTTCCACAGCGGGGGAGCCACATCCACCGATGACGAGTCGTCGAACTCGAGCGACGGAAACGTCGCGTCCGCCTTCCAGCGATCGATCGTCCAGTCGTCGTAATTGCGTGTGGTCACGGCGCCCTCCGCGTGTTCGCGATTCTGCCGGCCGACGCAAGTCCGCTGCCATCTCGCGGTCAACCCGTCGTGGCAGGATTGCGGCGCGAATCGATGGCGGTGCCGTCCTGTCGCGCGCATCCGGCCGCCGCCGGCGGCCAATATCCAGACGCGATCGACGCGGGACCATGCACGCAACGTCCCACGAGCCCGGTCTGCCGATTTCGCATAGACTGTGACGGCCAGCGACACCGCGTCTGCCAGACAGGACCGAATACGTGCGTTGCCGTTCTCTCGCGTTCATCGCCCTGGCGGTGTCGGCAGCGACCGTTGCCCTCGCACAGTCCGGCGGATCCTCGAAGTCCGCCCAGGGCGCGCAGCAGCCGCCGACCTTTCGTACCGAAGCCAACTTCGTCAGGGTGGACGTCTACCCGACGAAGAACGGCGCGCCGGTGCAGGATCTGAGGGCCGAAGACTTCGAAGTCCTCGAGGATGGCGCGCCGCAGACCGTCCAGTCGTTCGAGCACATCGTCATCAGTCCGGCCGGACCGCAGGATCAGCGCGCGGAGCCGAACTCGATCGAGGAATCGCGTCAGCTCGCGGCCAACCCGCGCAACCGGCTGTTCGTCCTGTTTCTCGACACTCCGCACGTGAGCGTCGAAGGCGGCTGGCACGCGCGGGAGCCGCTCATCCGCCTCATCGACAAAATCCTCGGACCGGACGACCTCGTCGGCCTCATGACGCCCCGGATGTCCGCCTCCGATGTCGTGTTCGCACGAAAGACCGAGGTCATGGCGAGCGGACTTCGCGCGAAGTGGCCCTGGGGTGAGCGCGGCACGATTCAAATGGACGAACGGGAGAAGCTGTACGACTCCTGCTACCCGCCGCTTGGCGGGGGCCTGACGTCCCGCACCGCCGCCGCGATGATTGCCCGCAAGCGAGAGCGCGCCACGCTCGATGCCCTGACCGAGCTCGTCAACTACCTGCGCGACCTCAGGGAAGAACGGAAAGCGATCGTCACCGTCACGGAAGGCTGGCTCCTGTACCGTCCGGATTCCGGGCTGTCCGAGGTTGCGCCCGGTTCGATCGATCCCATTTCCGTCGGTCCGGACGGGCGGATCACGACGAAGAACAGAACGGCCACCGCGCCGTATTCTCGCACCGAGTGTGACGGCGAACGGATGCAGCTCTCCATGCTGGACGACGAGCAGTACTTTCGGGATCTGACGGACGAGGCGAACCGCGGGAACGCGAGCTTCTACACCGTGGACCCGCGGGGCCTGACGGTATTCGACAGTGCGCTCGGCCCGTCCGCTCCGCCGCCGATCGACGTGGACGCGAGGAACCTCCGGAGCCGCATGGATTCGCTCCGCGGCCTGGCGGGATCGACTGACGGCATCGCGGTGTTGAACAGCAACGATCTCGATACGGGCATGAAGCGGATCTCCGACGACCTCACCTCGTACTACCTGCTCGGCTACTACTCGACGAACGGCAAACTCGATGGCCGCTTCCACAACATCAAGGTGCGGGTGAAGCGGCCGGGCGTGGACGTGCGCGCGCGCAAGGGGTACCGATCCGCGACGGCGACGGAAGTGTCTGCGGCCAAGGCTGCCGCCGCCGCGCCAGAAGCGGATGGGATGGCGCCCCTGCGCGCCGCCATGGCGTCGCTGGCGAGGATTCGGCCGGACTCGCGGCTCAGTCTCAACGCCGTTGCCCTGCGGACCGCCGGTTCCGCCGTCGCGTCGACCATATGGGTAGCGGGCGAGATGCCGTCGGGAATCGGCTCGGACACGCCGCGCGCCGGGGGCACGGTCAACGTGACGGTCAGTGCGGCGGGAAAATCCGGCAGCGCGCAGATCACCCTGGCGGCAGGGGAGCGTTCGTTCGCGGTGCCAATCCTGCTGCCGCAGGGCCTGGCCGCGGGCGGCGGCCAGCTCGAGGTGCGTGCGCGGATGACCGGGCCTGACTCGTCTGTCGATGGCCTGTCGGGCAATACCTCGGTCGATGTCGCCGGCAGCGATCCACAGCCGATGCTGTTTCGAAGAGGGCCCATCACCGGGAATCGCGTGGTCCCCGCGGCGTCGTTCCTGTTCAGCCGGACGGAGCGGGCCCGCTTCGAATTCCCCGCGAACGCGGACGTCAAGCCAGGAGCCGGCCGGCTGCTGGATCGGAGCGGGCAGCCGCTGGCCATTCCAGTCACGATCAGCGAACGGATGGACGACAAAGCCGGGCAGCGCTGGATTGCGGCGGACGTGACGCTCGCCGCGCTCGCCGCCGGCGACTACGCCGTCGAGCTCACCGTCTCCGGCGCCTCTGGTACCCAGCGCCTCCTCGCACCGCTGCGCGTGGGGAGATAAGTGATGAGAGATTGCGCCGCACGCGAAAGGCGGGCGCCCGGTGCAGATCACCCGTCGCGCGTGTTCAGGGCGTCGGCGATCAGATTGCAGCCGAGCACGGTGGCCGTAATCGCCAGGCCGGGAAACACCGCCATCCACCATGCATCCCGCACGAAAAACTGAGCCGAGCCCAGTTGGGCCCCCCAGCTCATCACCGCGGGATCACCCAGCCCGAGGAAGCTCACGCCCGCTTCCGCGAGGATAGCCGCGCCCGCCTGATACGACACGTGCGCCGCCAGCACCGGCAG
>JANMCN010000241.1:0-22636 GCA_031361295.1 Acidobacteriota bacterium
GCGCAGTTTCAGCTGCGCTGGTTCGGCGAATGACGGCGGGGCTGAAGCCCGCCCTACGATCCCGACGCCGTCTCTACGCCTCCCGTTCAAGGCGTTTGTGCGTCTCGACAGCGTGGCGTCCGAGGTACTTGCCGAGCCAGATGTCTTCGACGACAGGGTACATGGCCGCCACGGGCAGCGCCAGAAGCGCCCCGACGATGCCTCCGAGCTCGGCGCCGACGGCGAAAGCCAGCAGCACGGCCAGGTTCGACAGCCGCAGCTGCCCGCCGTACACCAGGGGGCCAATCCAGTAGTTTTCGGCGAGATGATAGGCCACGTAGACCCCCGCCACCGCGACCGCGGTGCCCGGGGACACGGTCAGCGCCAGCAGAATCGCCGGCAGGGACGATACCGCAAACCCGAGGACCGGGACGAAATCGCAGACGCCCGCAAGAAGCCCGAGCAGGAGTGCCGCGGGTACGTGCAGCAGTGACAGGGCAACCAGCACCACGACGGCGGCAAACACGGACGTCGTGACGTTCCCCACCACATAGCGGCGGACGGCCCGCCGACCCGCCTCGGCCGTTGCCTGGGCCCGCGCGCGGTTCCGGAGCGGCACGTAGGCCACCACCCACTCCCACGTCCTGCTGCCATCGATGAGCAGATACAAGGTCAGGATGGACGCGATGGCGGTCACCAACAGGGCATTGGCGACGGTTGCCCCGACAACGACCGCATAACCCGCGAGATCCGACGCATCCGGCGTGGTGGCGTTGCCGCGGGTGATGATCCTCGCCAGGTACGGCGGCAGCCTGTGGACCAGATCCTTTTCGATCGCCAGCAGGCGCTGTCCCACGACGCGCCCTTGCGAAGCGAGCGAAGCGCCGGAGATGACCAGGAAGGCGACCACCGCCGCGAGGACGGTCAGGACGACCAGCAGCGAGGCAGCCCAGCGCGGGAGCCTCAGCCGCTCCAGCCCCTCCACGAGCGGCTCGAAGGCGATGGCCAGCACGATCGCCACGAGCAGCAGCGTAATGATCGTCGCCAGCTTGATAATCGCCCAGAGAACGAAGGCGACCAGCAGTAACTTGCCAATCGTGGCGAACGGGATCTGGAGCGCCCTCCGTGGCGACTCAGATTCATCGGTAGTCTCGGTCGACAACCCCGGGTTGAGCTCTGCCGTCATGACGATCCGCGGTGCAAGGGACGCGCCGTCAACGGAAGCCGCCTTTTATCTCTCGCGCCCCGCCGCGGCGGTTATCCATTCGGGGCACCCAAGCGACGCGCAATCGTGCTCGTCGGCGAGAAGACGGTCATCAGCCGCCTGCCGGGCCTCCCCCGCTGACGCAAACATCAGCAGGTCGCCCGTGCTGGCCTGCGCGAGGCTGTATGTGAACGTACCGGAACTGCCAAGCTCGTACACTTTCACGACGAGTCCGCCGTTGTGCCGGCGCTCCGAAACCGTACGGAGTTTCAGCGTCTTGGGCTGGCGGTCAGCCATTCGGGGTCACGCCGCGGCCCTCGGTCGCCGGTAGAGACCCGCGTAGAGTGCCGGGATCAGGTACAGCGTGATAATCGTCGAGAGCGTGAGCCCCCCTATCACGGCGAGCGCGAGCGGCCGCTGCAGTTCCGCGCCTGCGCCGATGCCGAGCGCCAGAGGGATGAGGCCGAACAGGGTGCACAGGGTCGTCATCAGGATCGGACGGAGCCGGACTCTCGATGCATCGTACACCGCCTCGCGCGCCGGCACGCCACGTTCCCGCTCGCGCTCGGCGTAATCGAGCAGCACGATCCCGTTCTTCACCACTAGTCCGATGAGGAGCACGAGCCCCATCGCGGACGAGACGTTCAATTCAGTGCCGGTGACGATCAGGGCGAGCAACGCACCGGCCAGCGACAAGGGGGCCGCGCCCAGGATCAACACGGCGGGCCTGAACGAGCGGAAGTGCGTCACCAGAATCACGAAGACGAGCGCCGACGCGATCGCCAGCACCTGCAGCAGCTCCCGGAACGCCTGCCGCTGTGCGAGATACTGCCCGCCGACTTCCCACGTGTACCCGACAGGCAGCTTCATATCGCGCAGTTTCGCCGTCACCTCATCCACCGCGCCGCCGAGGTCCCGCTCCTCGAGCCGTCCGCTCACAAGGACCATCTGTCGGAGGTTTTCGCGCGTCAACAGCGTCTGCCCGTGTGCGGGGACGACGGCCGCCAGCGCAGAAATCGGCGCCGTCCGGCCCTCGACCCCGCGGACCGCGGTCTGCCCGAGCACGCCCCCGTTCAGGCGCACCGCGTCCGGGTAACGCACGCGAACCGGGATCGTGCGATCCAGGGCGAGATAATCGGTCGCGATTTCACCCAGCCACGCGGCAGAGATCTGTTGGGACACGTCGGCGACGCTCAACCCCAGTCGTCCGGCCGCGGTCGGATCGATCTGCCACGTCAGCTCCGGGCTCCCGCTCTGGACGCCGACGATGTCGACCACGCCAGGGACCTTCCCGAGCATCTCCTCCATCTTCCCGCCAAGTTCCGCCAGGACGCCCGCGTCGTCGCCGAACACCTTCACTTCGATCGGGGTGGGATTGCCTTCGAGATCGCCGAGCATGTCCTGGAGTAACTGCACGAACTCGATGTCCAGCCCGGGAACCGTCTCGTGGAGCTTGTCCCGCAGGTCACTGATGATTTCCTCTGACGAGCGGCTCCGATCGCCCCGACCCTTCAGGCGGACGAGGACGTCCCCTGCGTTGGACTGGGTTGCGAACAGGCCGAGCTCCGAGCCCGTGCGGCGCTGGACTGACGCGACCTCCGGCGTCTTCAGCAGGACCCCCTCGACTTTTCGCAGCTGCCTGTCGGTTTCTTCCAGCGCGGTGCCGGCCGGCGTCTGGTAGTCGATGACGAAGCCGCCTTCGTCGGCGTGCGGCAGGAAGCCGCTGCCGACGAAGAAGTACAAGCCCGCTCCCCCTGCCGCAAGGACCACGGCGAGGAGGAGGGCGAACACCGGACGCCCGAGCATCGGCCGCAGCGTCCGGATGTACGTGTCGTCGAGCCGGCCGCCGTGCCGCACGACAGGCTCCCCCGTCCTGCGGATCCCCCAGCGCGCGAGCAGCGGGATCAACGTCAGCGCGAGCAGCAGGGACGCGAGCACGGCCGCCGAGAGCGTCAGCGACAACGCGCGAAAAAATTGTCCGACGACGCCAGAGAGGAGGCCCAGGGGCGCGAACACCACGACGGTGGTGAGCGTGGAGCTGACGACGGGGGCGGTGAGGTCGGTAATCGCGTCCGCGACCGGGGCGGCCGATCCCTCCTGCACTCGTCGATGGATCCCCTCGACCACGACGACCGCGTCGTCGATGACGAGGCCAATCGCGACGGCAAGGCCGCCCATCGACATCAGATTGATGGACTCGCCGAAGAGGTGCATCACGGCGAAGGTCATCAGGACCGCCAGAGGCAGCGTCAGCGCCGCCACCAGCGTCAGCCGCCAGTCGCGGAGAAACAGCAGCAGGATGATGACGGCCAGGACGCCTCCGATGAGGATGGCGTCGCGGACGTTCGCGATCGAGGCGCGGACGAACTCCGCGAGGTCATAGACCTTGGTGATGTGGAGTCCAGCCGGCAGGGCGCGGGCCAGTTCGGCCACCGCCTGCTCCGCGCCGGCTTCAATTTCGAGAATGTTGGCGCCCACCTGCTGCGAGACGCTGACGCTTGCCGCATCGCGGCCGTTCCCGGTGATGAGACCCGTGCGGTCCGGCGAGCCCGGGAACACCTGGGCGACATCCTGCACGCGCAGGACGCCGTCGGGCCGGACGGACACCGGCGTCTGGCTGATCGCGTCGATGGAGGGCCACAGACCGGACGCGAGCACGAGCTGCTGCACGCCGCCTGAGGAGTACCGGCCGACCGGCGCGAGCTGGTTTGCGGCTTTCAGCCTCTCGGCCACGTCATGCACGGTGAGCCCGGCGGCGAGCAGCCGGGCGGGATCCGCGACGACCTCGATCTCGCGCGTGTCGCTCGATGCCACCTCCACCTGGCCGGCTCCCGCGACGCGCGCAAGGCGGGGGCGCATGATGTAGAACGCGTAATCGTACAAGTCGGCACCGGGGACAGACCCGGTGAGATTCAGGATGTACATGGGAAATGCGGCCGGTGTGAGCCGCTCCACCACGAGGTCGGTCCCGCCCGGGAGCGTCTGCCGCGCGTCGTCGATCTTCCCCTGCACCTGCTGGAGCGCGACGATCATGTCCGTGGACGGCTCGAACTGCGCCGAGATCTCGGCGGCGCCGCGGAACGTGGTGGAGCGAACCCGGCGGATGCCCGGCACTTCCATCACCGCCTGCTCGAGCGGACGGGTCACGGTGAGCATCATGGTCTGCGCGGGCAGCGTGCCGCTGTGACCGATGATCACGACGCGTGGAAACTCCAGGCGCGGGTAGATGCTGCTCGGCAAGCCCACGCCCGCGACGATCCCGGCGGCGGCGACCAGCGCGACGACGAGGACAATCGCGCGTGCGTAGCGTTCGATCAGCCCCGCGAGACTCATGATCCGACAGTCACCGCCGCGCCGTCAGGCAGGCCGTTCTGGCCCCGCACCAGGACCTTGTCGCCCGCCTTGATGCCTTTGCGGACTTCGACCGCGTCGGGCGCCACGACGCCCAACTCGACTTCATGTCGATGAGCTTTCCCGTCAGCCCCGACGGTCATAACCACCGTCGTCGTTCCGTCGCGGACCACCGCGGCGGGAGCAACGAGCACGGCGTTGGCGTGCTCGGGGCCCAGGATCTCCACCTGCACGGACATCCCCGCGGTCAGTGCCGCGGCAGACTTCGGCCGGAGGCGAATCGAGGCGGTGACGCTCCCCGCCTCGACGGCGGCAGGCCGGGAAATGACAGTGGCCTCGACCGGATTGCCGCCCGCCGGATCCACGATGCGAGCCGGCGCGCCGACTGTGAGTCTTGACAGCGCGCTCACTGGTACGGCTGCCGTCACCTCCAGGTGAGCCGGGTTGATGACCCGCAGAATGGGATCCGCAGGTCCGGGCTCCACGAGATCACCGGGGTTGTGCCATCGTTTCGCCACCACCCCCGCGAAGCGGGCGCGAACGACGAGCCGGCCGGCGAGCGTGTTCGCGGCGCCGCTGGCGCTCTGCGCCTGGGCGAGCGTAGCCTCGGACTCGCGGAGCTCGCGGTTGGCGTCCTCGACTTCCTTTCGCGCCGCCACTCCGCGGTCGAACAGCCCGGCGACACGCGCGGATGCCGCTTTCGCGTTCTCGACCCGGGCGGCCACCTGCTCGATACCGGCGCGGCTCGATGCCGCGCCCGCGGTCAGAGACGGAATCTCGAATCGGACGAGTAGATCGCCGGCGCGCACGCCATCCCCTTCGGCCTTCGGCAGTTCGACGATGCGTGCGGCTTCGGGCGCCGTGACCACCAGCTCTCCTCCCGGAGGCGCCGTGACGATACCGGTAGCCGCAATCACCTCCCGGATGGGCCCCGTCCTCGCCGATTCGACTTGTACCGCCACGGCGGTCTCGGTGACCGTCTCGTCCGGCGCCGACTGGTGGCAACCGGCCACGGCCAGCACCACGCCGAGCGCAACGCCACGCGACGCCTTCATCATCGGATCGGTCCTCCAAGGGCACGCTCGAGATCCGCGAGCGCGGTCTGGTACTCGAGGCCCGCATCCGTCGCGCGCAGCCGCACCTCGCGCGCGGCCTGCAGCGCCTGGAGGAACGCGGCGAGGTTGGTCTGTCCGGATCGGTACGAGTCCTCGGCCATCGACTCGATCGTCGCCAGCTGCGGAACGATCTCGTCGCGGTAGCGCATGTACTGCCGACGGGCAGCCTGTGCGCGTGCCGCCGCCGCGACCGCATCGCCCGTGATCGTGGCGACGCGGGCCTCACGCCGGGCACGTAACTGCGCGACGCGCGCGGTCTCCACCTGGACTTCGGCGGTGTGGCGCGTGAATACGGGAATCGCGACCGCGAGACCCGCCCTCCACCCGAACGCGAAGTCAGGCCGGGCATCGAAGAGCACGCCGCCGGACACCGTCGGATCTGTGCGCCGCATCGCCACCGCGAGCCGCTCACGGGCCACAGCTTCGTCAATCTCGCGGTCGAGGGCCGCGACGTCCGGGCTCGCCGCGATGATCGCCGCGGGATCCGCCGGGACTGCGCCGGCTTCGAAGGGGTCTGCGGGATCAGCCGGGGCATCCGGACCGCGGCCGAGCGCGGTATTCAGCGAGGCACGGGCCGCCCCGAGACGCCCGCGGGCGGCCTCTTGTTCGTTGTCCGCCTGCGCCAGGGCCAGATCCGCCTGGAGCGCCTCGAGCCTGGGCGCGGCCCCGGACTCGAACCGATCGCGCGCGGCATTGCGGGTTCGCTCCGCAAAACTGCGGAGCTCCGTCGTGACCTGCACCCGGTTGGCCGCCGCCACGAGCTCGTAGTAGGCCAGACGGACCGTGCGCCTGATGTCGAGCGACTGGACGGTCAGGTCGGCCATCGTGCGTGCGAGTGTCGCGTTGGCGAGGTCTACCCGGCGTGCCCGCTTGCCGCCGAACTCGAGCGGAAAGGCGAGGCTCGCCACCTCGTGAGGCGTGTCGCGGCCCGCCTCGAACGACGCCTCCGGGTTCGGCCGCTGCCCGGCGACGCCGATGCCGGCCACGTCCACCGCACGCCCGAGGCGCGCCGCCACCAGGATCCGGTTGTGTTCGTCCGCGATGGTGAACGCCGACTGCAACGTCAGGGGACTGGCGGGCGCTGTCTGGGGGGCCTGGTCCGCGGAGAGCGCCGCCACCAGCAAGGCGGGGCCCAGCAAAGGAAACGGCACGGGAGGATTGTACCTCGGGTTGATGAACGATCCATGAACGGCGGCGCCTCCAGGAGCCTGCATCCGCGCTCGCAGCTCCATCGTTTCAGGCGGAAGCCCCGACACTCAGGGCTGCGGCTGCTCGGCGCTCGTGACTCCGGCTCGTCCTCGTAGTGACCGTCAGGTGGACGGTGGCGGACATGTCGTGGCGATGCCGTTCGCTGATGAACAGGCGGTGCCACGGGGCGATCTTCTATCCGGGCAACTGGCCGGGAGGTGGGAAGCCATGTTCCGAACGCCCTTCCGGACCGTCGAACTCCGCGGTCACCTTGTACGTTTCGAAGCGCCCGTCGCCGGAGAACGCTGCCGCCCGGCGGCGGTAGGCCGCCATCTCGGCTCGCGTCATGGGCCTGAAACCCCGCGCGATCGCGAGGTTCTGCTTCAGCACACGCATCGAATCGATACCACTGATGGTCGTCACCACCGGCAGGCTCATCGCATAACGCAGCGCATCATCCACCGTCACCGCTCGCTTCTTCACGGCCTTTCCATCCCCACCGAGGCTCTTCATGCCGATCGCGGCAATCCCGCGACGGCCGAGCTCAGGCAACACGCGCTGCTCGAAGCTGCGGAAGGTCGCGTCGAACCCGTTCAACGGCAGCTGACAGCTGTCGAACGGGAAGTCGTACTCGAGCATCGCGAGGTGAATCTCGGGATCCTTGTGGCCGGTGAACCCGACGTACCGCACCTTGCCCTGTTCCCGGGCGCGCGTCAGCGCCTCAATCACGCCGCCCTTCGCGAAATGCTGGGCGGGCTCGTTGTAATAGGCGCATTCGTGCACCTGCCACAGGTCCAGGTAGTCGGTCTGGAGGCGCCGGAGCGACTGCTCGAGCTGACGCATGGCCAACTTCGCGTCTCTCCCGTGGGTGCAGACTTTCGTCATCAGGAACACGCGGTCGCGGCGGTCCTTGATCGCCTTCCCCATCCGGAGCTCGCTCTTCCCCCCGTTGTACTCCCAGGCGTTGTCCATGAACGTGATCCCGCCGTCGATCGCGGCGTGCACGAGTGCCGTCGATTCGCGGTCCGTCGCGGGCTTGCCGAGGTGGTAACCACCCAGGCCGAGCGCGGAGACTCTTTCCGGGTGTCTGCCAAATGGACGACGGGGGATGTCGGTGGAGGTCATGGATATATGCAGCGCAAGCGAGGTGCCAATATGGCGGCGGGTTGGAGCGCGTTCATCCGCGGACCATGCGGCCGATGAAGAAAGGGCCGAGCCGGTCGAGGTAAAGAGACGTCTGCTGTGTCCGTCGCATGGCCTGCACGACAGCCGACAGCGGGAACAGTTCTTTGCCGATCAGGCCAATGACGAAATCGTTGTCGTCGCGGTCGAGCCCATGGCAGGCGAGGCGCACGTCGTGCGCGTAATCAGCCGCGCCGAAGGCCATGCCGATCTGGCCGTGCTCGGCGAGAATCATGCGCTGCTGGTCCGCGGGCAGCTGGGCGAACGCGCCGCTGCGACGAAGGGGATACCACACCGCCCACGGCCAGTCCGGATTCGTCACGGTGCGGCGGGGGCGGTCGACGAGGACCTCGCGCAGGTCCGGCTCGTAGCCTATCGAATACGTCCGCCCGAACATGCTGTAGTTCGGCTTGAGCGTGAGGCCGGCCATCGGCCCGGTCGTGAGCCGCGGCCGCACGTCGGTGATGAACACGTCGGGATTCGCGCTGACCGACAGGACGGCGATGCCGTGCGGGTCGTTCAGGTCTTCATAGACGACGACAGCCTCCGCGGCGCCAGCCATGTGGGCCGATGCGGCGCGCGGGTCCGCGCATTCGCCGAACGCGAGAAGCTGCATGAACAGGCGCTGATCCGAGCGCTGCGGCTGCCCCTCCTTGAGGCCCCCCTTTTCGCTGAGATCGGGCGGCTCGATACGGGCGCGGCCCGCAGGGCGGGCGGGACTCTCGGTATCCGACATGTCTGCTGTCTTTATCCGCCTTTTTCGTACGCGCGGTCAATACCCGGCGGGTCGTGGCTTGCCGGGCGGATCGCCGACCCACGAATCGCCGTGACTGCGAGCCGCCCTCAGCGGAGGGAACGGACCGCGCGTCTCAGGTTGACGCGCGCCTCGTCCATGGCTACGCTCATTTGGATCGGGACCATACAGAACCGCCGGAGGAGACCGCCCACGCATGTCGACGAACGCCGATGATCGGAAAGCCGCGGAAGAGAGCCTGCAGAGGTTCGCTTCGGGAGTGCAGACCCAGCCCGCCAGCCCGGAACGCGACGCGCTCCTCGCGGAATGCGCCGCGCTGACGATCGCGATCCGGGCATTTCACATGGAAGCGATCCGCTTCCGCATGTTCAACGTGGACCGCGCGCTGACCCGCGGCGCGCTTGCGCTTCCCGACGAGGCGCGCACGACATTCGCCGAAGTGCGCAGACACCTCGAAGCCGCCGGCTTCCACACGCGATCACACCAGGCGCCGGGGTGAGGCCTTGATCGAAACGTCCGCTGAACGGGTGCACGCGAGCCGGGCGGGGAGAAGCCCTGTCGGGCTCGAAGGCCCAACGCTCGAGCTGAAGCCTCCTGGGCACCGGTTACAATAGTAGGCGTCCATGGCCCTACTGACCCACCTCTCTGACGTCGACGAGCTCGAGGCCGCCATCGCGGAATCCCGCGAGCGGCCTGTGCTCGTTTTCAAGCACAGCCGAACCTGCGGCATCAGCGCCGAAGCGCTCGACGAGTTCCGCACGCACGTGGAGCGCGCGGAGTCCCGGGTGTCGTACAAGCTGATCACGGTCCAGAGTCACCGTCGCGTCTCGGACGAGGCGGCGGCGCGGTTTGGCGTCCGGCACGAGACGCCGCAGGCGATCCTGTTGCGCGACGGCCGGGCCGTCTGGAACGCCTCGCACTTCCGCATCACGGCCTCGCATCTCGACACCGTCGTCAATTCCTAGCTCCCCTGCCGGCGAGGATCAGTTCGACGACGGCCGCGGTGGGTTCGAACGACTGCAGCTGGGCGATCGATGCGCCGTGTGGCGGCTCGGCCCCCAGGGGGTTGAACCAGATCGGCCGGATGCCGGCCGCCTCCGCCCCGGCGATGTCCGCCGTCCACGAATCGCCAATCATCACGGCGTCTGCCGCCGTGCAGTGGAGCTCATCCAGCGCCGCGACGAAGATCGCGGGATCCGGTTTTGACACCCCGATCCGCTCAGACACCACAAGGGCGTCGATGAACGGCGCGAGCCCGCACGTCGCGAGCTTGTCGAGTTGTTCGTCGAAGAGATTGTTCGAGACGACCCCGACGCACACCTGGTCGCTCAGTGTCTTCACCAGGTCGCGGGCACCGCGCACCGCCCGGCGCGCGCGTTTGTACTGATCCCGATATGTCGCCGCGGTGAGCGCCACGACGCTCTCCTCAGGGGTGCTGCCGAACATCGCGAGCAGCCGACGGAATCGTTCGAGCCTGGCTTTCTCGAGGGGCACTCGTCCGAGCATGACGTCGGCGTGGAGCTCCTCGAGGAGGCTCGCGTGCGCCTGTTCCAGTGCGGCCATGGGCAGTCCACGCAGCGCGACATGGCCGTGCTGCACCGCGGCGAGCGCGTCGCGCGAGCACCCGCGGTGGTCGAACAGCGTGTCGTCCAGATCGAAGAGCACGGCGCGCACCATCATGGAAATCGAGCGCCGGCGGCTCTCGAGCCGGCCACCGTCGCGTGATACACTGAGCGGATGCCCGCGGTCGTGATTGCCGCCAACAACCTGATGCCCGCCCTCCGTGATCGTCTCGCCGCGGAGGGTGAGCTCCTGACATTTGCCGACACCGAGCCGATCCAGGCGCTGCAGACCATCCTGGAAGAACGGCCGGCGCTGATCGTGCTCGAACGCCTGTTCGCCGCCACGCCTCGCGGTGCGGCGCTCATCAACCGGATCAAGACGGACCCGCAGCTCGGGCATGCCGAGGTGCGGGTGATGTCGCATACCGGCGACTACTCACGGCAGGTCTCCAAGCCGTCGCGCGTGCAGTCGCCCGCGCAGGTCGGCGCGGGACCCGGTGTGGATCTGCCGGACGCCCCCGAGCCCGCCGCGCCGGCTCCGCGCCTCGACTGGCAGGGCACCCGCCGCGCTGAGCGCTTCCGCGTCCGCCCCGGCGTGGAGATCCAGCTCGATGGCAATCCCGCGGGGGTCGTGGATCTCTCCATCGTCGGCGTCCAGGTCCTCTCGCCGACGATTTTGCGGCCCAACCAGAAGGTGCGCGTGAGCATCCCGAACGACGATTTCGTCATGCGCTTCCGCGGATCGGTCGCCTGGGCGAAATTCGAGCTCCCGAAGGCCAATGATCCTCCACGCTACCGGGCCGGGGTGGATTTCGCCGATGCCGATGCGGATGCGCTCGACGACTACTGCGGCAAGATCAAGGTGTAGCTCGTTCGACGGCACGCCTTCGCGATCGCGTCCCTAGACCCTCGCGAACCACGCTGCGGCGATCGAGTCCTCGCGCACGATCGTATCCTCGCGAGCGGACCCGGTCGAGATGATCGCCGCCGGCACGCCCGTGACCTCTTCCAGCCGTGACACGTACCGCCGCGCCTCGAGGGGCAAGTCCTTGTATTGCCGCGCGCCGGCGCTCCCGGACGTCCATCCCGGCAGCGACTCGTAGACGGGCTCACACGCGGCCAGCTGCGCCAGATCGCCGGGCATTTCGGTGAGGTTCGCGCCCCGGCAGCGGTAGGCGGTGCAAATCTGGAGCTCCGGGAGTCCGTCGAGCACATCGAGCTTCGTGAGCGCCAGCGCGTCGAGGCCGTTGACCCGCACCGCGTACCGCACCGCCACCGCGTCGTACCAGCCGCACCGACGCGGACGGCCCGTCACCGCGCCGAACTCCTGGCCGCTCTCGCGCAGGCGGTTGCCGATATCCCCGAGCAGTTCCGTCGGCAGCGGTCCCTCCCCCACGCGGGTGGTGTAGGCCTTGGCGGCGCCCAGCACGGCGTCGATCGCCCGCGGGCCCACCCCGAGGCCGGTGCACACGCCCCCGATGGTCGCGTTCGACGAGGTGACGTACGGATAGGTGCCGTGATCGATGTCGAGCAGCGTGCCCTGCGCCCCTTCGAACATGATCGCGCGCTTCTGCTGGCGGGCACGGTCCAAAAAGAGCGACACGTCGGTCACCCACGGCGCCATCCGCGTCCAGGCGCGGGCGAGATCGTCGAGCACGTGCTGCACGTCCATGGTGGAATCGCCGATGATGCGGTTGCGCGCGGCGACGTTGTGCTTGACGGCGTCCGCGAGCGACTCGGGATTGGCCAGATCGCCGACGCGGACACCGCGCCTGGCGATCTTGTCCTCGTACGCCGGCCCGATGCCCCGCGACGTGGTCCCGATTTTCCGCTCTCCGCGGCGGGCTTCGCTCAGGAGGTCGAGTTCGCGGTGATAGGGAAGAATGAGATGCGCCTTGTCGCTGATGAGCAGACGGGTGCCGACGTCGATTCCCGCGTTCGCCAGCTCGTCGATCTCGGCGAACAGCGCCTGCGGATCGATGACGACGCCGTTGCCGATGACGCAGGTGATCCCGTCGTGCAGAATTCCGGACGGCAGGAGGCGCAGGACGAACTTGCGACCGTTGGCGTAGACCGTGTGGCCTGCGTTGTGGCCGCCCTGGTACCGGGCCACGATTTCGAAATTCGGCGTGAGCAGATCGACGATCTTGCCCTTGCCTTCGTCGCCCCACTGCGCGCCGAGCACCGCGATGTTCATAGGTGCAGTATTCTACCTTCAACGCTCGCGGCCAGGCGCGCCAATCGGCACGCGCGCCGCTCGACCCGCACCGCGGATTCCGCAATGATCCTGCTCGACGGCACGACCCTGACCCTCGCCCAGCTGCTTGCCGTCGCGGACGACGGGCTGCGGGTGGGCCTCGCCCCGGACGCGGCCGCGCGCGTCGATGCGGCGCGCGTGGTGGTGGATCGCCAGGCTGCCGGTACGCAGGCGGTGTACGGAATCAACACCGGCTTCGGCGCTCTCGCGGAGAGCGCGATTCCGCGCGGCGCCCTCGGGGCGCTGCAGTTGAACCTGCTGCGGAGCCATGCGGCCGGCGTCGGCGAGCCCCTCCCGGTGCGCGCCGTGAGAGCTACGATGCTGCTGCGCGCCCACGTCCTCGCGAAGGGGTACTCGGGCATCCGCCGCAGTACACTCGAAGCGCTCATCGAGCTCCTGAACCGGCGCGTGCATCCGCGTGTGCCGAGCCGTGGATCGGTCGGGGCCAGCGGTGACCTGGCGCCACTCGCCCACCTCGCGCTGGTCCTGATCGGCGAAGGGGAAGCGACCGTCGGTGATGCACCCGAGGTGTGGCCGGGACGCGAAGCCCTGCGCGCCGCGGGCCTCGAACCGCTCACGCTCGGGCCGAAAGAAGGGCTCGCGCTCATCAACGGCACCCAGCCGTCGACCGCCGTCGCCGCGCTCGCGCTCGAAGGCGCGTCGCGCCTGGCGCGCGCGGCCGACATCGCGGCCGCGCTGTCGATTGACGCCCTTCGGGGATCCGTCCATCCTTTCGACCCGCGCATCCACGCCGCGCGTCCGCATCCCGGGCAGGGCGCATCCGCGGCGAATATCCGGGCGCTGCTCGCCGGCAGCGCCATCAACCGGTCCCACGAACATAGCGGGCGCGTGCAGGATGCCAACTCGATGCGAAGCGCCGCCCAGGTCCACGGGGCGGCGCGGGACAGCCTCGACTTCGTGCGCACGACGGTGACGACCGAGGCGAACTCCGCCACCGACAACCCGATGGTGTTCGCGGCCGACGACGATATCGTGTCGGGCGGCAACTTCCACGGGGCGCCCGTGGCGATTGCCGCGGACATCATCGTGCTCGCGCTCGCGCAACTCGTCACGATCAGCGAGCGCCGCTCCGACCGGCTGGTGAATCCGGCGCTCAGCGAACTGCCCGCCTTCCTGACGACGGACAGCGGACTCCACTCCGGCTACATGATGGCGCAGGTGACCGCCGCGGCACTGGCGTCGGAGATCAAGACGCTCTGCCATCCGGCCAGCGTCGACACGATTCCGACGTCGGCGAACCGCGAGGACCACGTGAGCATGAGCATGGGCGCGGCCCTCAAGGCGGCGCGCGCGCTCGATCTCGCGAGGCTCGTCGTCGCAGTCGAAGTCCTGTGCGCCTGCCAGGCGATCGATCTGCTGGCCCCGCTGACGACGTCGCCGGCGCTGCAGCGCGTCCACGCGCACGTGCGCTCGCACGTGCCACGGCTCGACGGCGATCGTCCACCCAGTCCGGACATCGAAGCAATCGCCAAGAGCATCGGTGAGGGATCGCTGGAATTGTCGTGTGACGTGGAAGTCAAGTAAGAAATTTTTCAATTTCAAATTGACAACGCTCGCGTACGTTTCTAGATTGCTATTCTTCGACGCGCTCCCCAGCGCTCACCCTGAACAGAGACGGACCGTAAATCGCCGATGCACATCGCCAGCCTCCACGTCATCGTGCCCCGACGGGCGACGTCCTGCACCGCGTGGCTGCAGGACGCTCCGCCCGCAGGCCCGATGCACTTCGTTGGTCCCGGCCCCGGGCCGCAGCGCGTACCGCGCCGCGGCATCGTGCACGCACACCGCCCCCTGGCACGCGGGCGGATCGGCCGCCCTGTGGCGCGCGGCGTGTACGCGCCTGCACCGCACAGTCCGTCATTTTCCATGCACGGGGGATCGGCGCGATGATGATTCCGGAGCGGCCTTCGCTCGAACGGCGCGTCCTGGCAGCTCTCGAGGGCTCGCCGGACGGGACTCGCATCCCGGTGCTGCTCGGCGGCTGCGGGACGGGCCGCACCTCGGTGCTGCTGCGGCTGCGCGATCTGCTGGGCGGCGCCACGTCGCAGTACATCGACGTGGAACGGATCGCGACCACGCCGGAACGGTTCCTGGCCGCCATCCGGGCGGCGTCTCCGTTCGAGACCCATCATCAGAATGAGCACGGACGGGGTGAACCCGGCGCCCGCGCGGCGTTCGACGCGTCGCTCGCGTTTCTCGACAGCGCGCGCGCAACCGGCGGCGCCCCGATCACCTTCCTGCTCGACGAGTTCCTGGAGCTCCGGACCTTCGAGAGTTTTCCCGGGCTCCGCACCGTGCTCCGCGACCTGGTCGGGATGCTGGGCGCGAGCGGCAACCGCTTCGTCCTCACATCGCGGTACATGGCGCGGGCGCAGCGGCTCCTGCGGGACGCCCCGTCCGGGTTCGAGATCATCCAGGTGGCGCCACTCACCCAGGCCGAAATCCGCGCCACGCTGCCGGCCGGGCCGCTGCAGCGGGCGGTGTCCGGATCGATCGAAGAGGAGGACGATCGCCTCGACGAGCTCGCCGGGCTCGTGGAGGCCATCGCGGGCGGGCGGCCGTCCTACGCCCGCATGATCGCGGAAGCGTCGGCGACGCTCGGGCCCCGCGGCGCGTCCGATCCCGTCAGCGGCCTGAGCGCGCTGCTCGCGCCGGGCGGCTCGATCGCCGCCGCCTGCCAGTACTGCTACGAGCTGCGGCTGCACCGCGCACGGGGCTACGGCGCCCTCAAGGCGATCCTCGACGTGCTGGCCGAGGAAGAGTCGCTCACCCTGACGGAGGTCGCCGTGCGTCTGCGCCGGACGCCGGGTTCGACGAAGGACTATCTCTCCTGGCTCGAAGACGTCGACCTCATCGTGTCGCGGCACAAGCGGTACAGCTTCGCCGACCCGATGCTGCGCCTGTGGGTCCGCCTGCACGGCCACGCCACGCCGCCGTCGGAGGAGGACATCGCCCGCGAGGTCCACGCCTACGTGCTTGCGCGGCTCCCGCAACGTGAGCACGCGCTCGCCATGGCCGGTGCGGCCGACAGCGCGGTGGAGCGCGACAAGTCGTGGGGGATTATCGAGATCGACTGACGCCACACCCGGGCGTCAGTCGCCCGCAGTGAGTCGCTCGAGCGCCAGCTTCGCCGCGGCCTGCGCCGCTTCCTTCTTGCTCTTGCCTTCCGCCCGCGCGAGCGGCTCGCCGTTCACCAGGACTTCGACGTCGAACAGGCGCCGGTGCGCCGGGCCGAGCTCAGCCGCCAGCCTGTAGGACGGCAGCCCGCGCTCGTGCGACTGCAGCCACTCCTGCAGCGCGGACTTGTAATCCTCCGTGAACGCTGCATGCGCGCCCGTACGCCGGGCCTCCTCGATCAGATCCGCGAACTGCCGCTCGATGAAGCCCCGGGCCGCTTCGATGCCGCCGTCGAGATAGATCGCGGCGATGAGCGCCTCGTAGGAGTCCGCGATGAGCGCATGCTTCCGGCGGCCCCCGGTCTTCTCTTCGCCCCGTCCCAGAATCAGGTAGTCGCCGATGCCGATCTTCTCGCCGAGGCGCGCCAGCGACGCGGCGGACACGATGGACGCCTTGAGCTTCGACTTCTGCCCTTCGTTGTGCTGCGGGAACTCGCGGAACAGCATGTCGGCAATCACGAAGCCCAGGAGGGAGTCCCCGAGGAACTCCATCGACTCGTTGTCGATGACGCCGCCGCTCGCGTCTTCGTGCACCCGCGACCGGTGGGTCAGCGCATGTTCGAGCATGCCGCGATCCTTGAAGCGGTAACCGACACGCCGTTCGAGCGGCTCGAGCTCGGAGCCGAACGGCACCAGGCGGCCCGGTGTCGTCTCGTCGCGGTGGCTGTCGATGATGCTCTTCGCCTGGGGGCCGTCTTCGGCCGGCACCGCGATCCGCAGTTCGTTGAGCGTGAGCGGAAACGCCGTGCGCGACAGGTCCGTCGCAATCAGCGCGCTGATGCCGTGCGTCTCGAGGAGGCCGCGGACCACCTCCGCCTCGCTCTGGGACGGCGTACGAAAGACGACGACCAGATCCGGGAGGTGCGAGGGCCCACTCATACGGCGAGCCGTCCCGCTGCCGCGAGCGTCCGATCGACCTTGAGGAGAATCATCGTCATGTCGTCGTGCTGATCGGCGGTGCCGACGAAGGCTTCGATCTCCCGGAGGATCCGCTCGCGGAGCTCCCCGGAGTCGAGATGCCCGTGTTCCTCGACGATGCGACTGAGGCGGTTCTCGCCGAAGAGATCGCTCTCGAGGTTCATCGCCTCGGTGATGCCGTCGGTGAAGAGCACGATGACGTCGCCGGCCGAGAGATCGACGCACTGCTCCTCGAGCAGCTCCTCGAATTTCTCTTCGGCCCCGTGAATCCGCAGGCCCAGGACCATGCCGTTCGGGGTCAGCACCCGGGCGAGCGGCGCCTGCTCCGAGGGCCCCGCCAGAAAGATCATCGGGGTGTGCCCTGCGCGGCAGAACGTCATCGTGCTCCGGTGCACGTCGATGACCGCGTACGTCATCGTGATGAAGCTCCGGCTGTCGAGGTGCTCCGAGATGATGCGGTTGACCTCGATCAGCAGGTCGCGCGGCGAGTCGTAGCGCTGGCTCAACGCAAGAACCAGCCCTTTCAGCTCCGCCATGTAGAGCGCGGCCGAGGTGCCCTTGCCCGAGACGTCCGCGATCAGCACGCCCAGGCGCCCGCCCTGCAGATGGAAGAAGTCGTAGTAGTCCCCGCCCACCTCCCGTGCGGGTACGCACAGCGCCGTGATGCCCAGGCCCGGGACGTCGAGCGGCCCCGTGGGAAGCAGCGACATCTGGATCACGCGCGCGATGCGAAGTTCCTCCTCGAGCCGCTTCTTTTCCGCGGCCGTCTGGAGGAGCCCCTCGATGCTCCCCGTCATCTGGTTGAACGATCCCGCGAGCTCGCCGAGCTGATCGTTACTCGTCACGTCAATCCGGTGGGTGAAGTCGCCGTGCCGGACGCGTTCCGTCCCCATGAACAGCTCGTGGATCGAGCTCGTGATCGACCGTGCGAGCGCGAGCCCCATCCCGAGCGCCACGACTTCGATCGTCAGGAACAGCGCGGCGATGAGCAGCAGGATGACGACCGCCCATTCTCCGAGCGTGCGGCCACCGAACACGATCTGCTGGGCGTCGGACAGGTGACGGTAGAGTTGCGCGGGCTTGTAACTGAGCGGCACGCTGACGCGCCGCGGCGACCCGGTCGCCCAGTCCTCGTAATCGAGGAACATCAGGCTCTTGCCGAACAGCGTCGTCAGGGTCCCGTCGCCTGATCCGTTGCCGGTCCTGCCCAGGCTCACGACCGGCTTGTCGGATCCGTCGGCGATGAGCCGCGCCGCCCCCGCGTGCACGCGGGTCGCCTCCTCGAGCCGCTGCACCATGTCCACGCCGATCGGCAGGTCGACGATCACGAATCCGACGGTCACGCCGCCCGACACGACCGGCAGGGCGGAGCGAATCACCAGCTCCACCTGCGCGGGATCGTCCGCCGAGGGCATCACGATCGTGCCGCCCGGAAACGGCCGTCGTAGCAGCCAGGCGGGCACGACTGACGGCGGAGGCAGGTGCTCCCACGGGCCGAGGATGATGGGCGTCCGCAGCAGCGTCGTCCGCGCGTCGGGACGCGGGACATAGACGATCGAGAGCACGGAGTACGGCCGCGAAGCGTTCCGGTGGATGCGGGTCAGCGCCTCGGCGCCGACCTCGGGCGCGCGGGACATTTCCGAGGCGGCAGAGTCCGCGACCAGCTTCACGTGGTCGACCATCGAGTCGTAGCCGTCCTTGAAGAGGTACGCGCTGACGTTCATGAAAATCAGCACGCCGCCCAGCAGGAAGAAGATCACGATGAGCAGAGACGGCACGACGCCGATGAAGATGTAGGACAAGATCAGTTTGCGGCGCACGCGCCACAGCAGCCGCAGCTGCACGAGCCTGAAGAGGCCCCAGGCGAAGTACGCCACGGACACGATGAGGCCGATCGTCGCCGCGCTGCCGAGGGTCTGGACGAACGACGGCATCCCGGCCGCCTGCCGGGCCACGGCGATGATGATCTTGAAGGTGGCGGAGAGGAGGAAGAGGCGGCCGGGCCACGTGCTGACCAGCAGGTCACGCGGGCGGCGCGTCGGCGGGTCGGCGCCGGCGGGCGGCGACAACCGCCGCCTTCCCGGGAGCGGCCTGTCGGGGACTCGTGAACTCTCCATCTCGTGTAGCGAATCGATGATAGCAGAGCGCGACGGACCGCCGAGGTGTCGTGCGCGAGGGCTTCGCCAGGGCGCACTCCTGATAAGATCCGCTGGTGAAGCTTTCAGACCAGGCGCGATTCTCGACCATCTGCATCCACGCCGGGCAGGAGCCCGATCCCACGACCGGGGCGATCATCACGCCTATCTACCAGACCTCCACGTACGTGCAGGAAGAGGTGGGGCGGCACAAGGGCTACGAATACGCGCGGACGCAGAACCCGACGCGGTTCGCGCTCGAGAAGAACCTCGCCGCGATCGAAGGCGGCCGGGCGGCATACGCCTTCGCCTCGGGGATGGCCGCCATCGGCGCCATCACGTCGATGCTGAAGTCGGGCGATCACATGGTCGTCACCGACAACACGTATGGCGGCACGTACCGTCTGTTCGAGCGCGTGCTGCGCCAGTACCAGCTGTCGTTCAGCTACGTGGACACGTCGCAGCCGGACGCGATTGAAGCGGCGATCACGCCTGCGACCAAGATGCTCTTCATCGAGACGCCCACCAATCCCGTCCTGCGGCTCACCGATCTCGCGCGGGCCTCCGAGATCGCCCATCGCCACAACGTCCGCGTCGTCGTCGACAACACCTTTGCGAGCCCATGCGTGCAGCGGCCCATCGAGTTCGGCGCGGACATGGTCGTCCACAGCACGACGAAGTACCTGAACGGGCACAGCGACAGCATCGGCGGCGTCGTCATTGCGGTCCACGACGACGACATCGAGTGGCTGAAGTTCATCCAGAACGCGCAGGGGGCCATCCTGAGCCCGTTCGACTCGTGGCTCGTGCTGCGCGGGACGAAGACGCTGGCGGTGCGCATGGCGCAGCACAACGCGAACGCCCAGGCGCTTGCCGAGTTCCTGCAGACGCACCCGAAGGTGAAGCACGTCATGTACCCCGGGCTGCCCAGCCATCCGCAGCACGAGCTCGCGACGCGGCAGATGCGGGGCTTCGGCGGGATGATTGCGTTCGACGTCGGCACCATCGAGGCGGCGTATGCCGTGTGCAAGCGTGTGCGGTTGATGGCGCTCGCGGAGAGCCTGGGCGGCGTGGAGACGCTCATCAGCCATCCGGCGGCGATGACGCACGCCTCGGTGCCGAAGGAACGGCGCGCGGCGATTGGCCTGACGGACAGCCTCGTGCGGATCTCCGCGGGCATCGAGGATCCGGCCGATCTCATCGACGACCTGAAGCAGGCGCTCGACTAGGGCGCCGCTATCCTGCCTCCTCGGGTTCGGGATCGGCGGACGTGCACTCCGCAAGCCATCGCAGGTAGGCGTCGTTGCCGTCGACGATCGGCAGCACGAGGAACTCGGGGACGTCGTACGGATGGAGCTCGCGCACGCGCTCCCACAGGGCGACCACCCGTTCGCGTGATGTCTTCATCACGATCTGGCGCTCGGTTTCCTGTTCCGTGCTCCCCTCCCACCGATAGATCGATTCCATCAGCGGAAGCAGATTGACGCAGGCGACCAGCCGTTCCTCCACGAGGGCCCGTCCGAAGGCTGCCGCGTCGGCGTCGGGCGGAAGGGTCGTCAGGACGATCACGTAGTCGTGAGTCATTCGTGCGCCTCGGGTCGCGTCCGCGAAAGCGGCGCGCCCACGGAATTATTCACCGCCGGGTCTGTTTTCCCGGCCGTGCCGGATCGAAAGTATTGTACAAAGGACGGGCTCCACACCAATGCTTCCTCAGGATCCACACCCCGACCGGCGGGGCGGCCGCGTCGAACCGCTCAGGCGCCAGCGGGCCGCCCCGGCGCCTGCGTCCACTTTTCAGCGCCGCACCGTCCACCTGCTGCTCGTCTTCGTGACGCTCGTGCTCGTCGCGGACTCTCTCGTGGGCGAAAAGGGCCTCCTGGACTCGATGCGGGCCCGCCGCGAGTATCGGGAGGTGGCGGCGTCGCTCGACTCGCTCCGTCGCGAGAACGCGCGGATGCTGGAAGAGGTGCGGAGGCTGAAGGAGGATCCCGCCGCGATCGAGGCCGTCGCACGGGAAGAGCTTGGCCTCATCCGCGACGGCGAAGTGCTCTTTATCATCAAGGACGAAAAGCCGCCCCGCTGACCCGTCCGCGCGTGCCATGACGCGAAACAATTGATCGGCAACCGACGCACGTGCTACGATCAGAGTCCTGACGCGGGGTGGAGCAGTCCGGTAGCTCGTTGGGCTCATAACCCAAAGGTCGCAGGTTCAAATCCTGCCCCCGCAACCAATTCCCTCCAGCATTTACGCTCCTTTCATAACAGCCGCGCTTCCCGTCATCACGCTGTTGCTGCTGATGCCGACGATTGTCCGTGATCACATTCGACGCTCGGCATATCGAGTCACGCAGTAAAGCAGCGGCACCGCGGTGAGCCGCCAGAGAGCGGCATACGGGAGCGTGCCACGCGTGCGAGAACTGTTAACGATTTCCGCGACGAGGGGCAGCGCACACAGGACGGCGAGCACGCCGACGAACAACGACCATCGCCTCAGAATCAGCACGTGAGTCCGTTTCGCGGTCAGCTGAGGAAGACGGTTGGACCGGACGAGGGCGCATGTTCTGATCTGATATCCGGCCGCTGGCCTGCTGATTCATTAATTACGCGAAGCGGGTTGTTTTTGACTGCGAGCACCAGCAGGGACATCCCAAACGAAGGATGGTGGTTCTCTTCGAGCTTGAGGACGGGCTGGATCCATTTGAAAGCGGCGAGCTGACCGCGCGGCAGCACGCGACGCTTCAGGACACGGGAATTCAGCCACCAGCCAAACACACCAGGTCTGTTCAGGTAGCGAAGTGTCCGCACGGCAAATCCGGCGCGCGTGACAAGATCGCGCAGCGACTCCCGGTCGTACCGCCGGAAATGATTCAGGTGCATGTCAAGAGAGCCATACAGTGCGGGCATGGCCGGCACGAGCAGGACGAGCCGCCCGCCGGGCTCCAGCACCGAGGCAAAGTCCTCGAGCGCGGCCGAGTCGTGCTCGATGTGCTCGAGAACGTTGAGGCATACGACCGTGTCGATTTGTTCACGGCGCAGCTCGTCGCGTGACGCGGCATCCAGCGGAAACCGAAAGGACGCGACGCGCACATTCGGATGGCGGTCAAATTTGACTTGCAACTCGCGGACGTAATGCGGTTCGATGTCCGACGCAATGACGCGTTCCTTGTCGAGGAAGTGCCTCGTCTGATTGCCCACGCCCGATCCCACCTCGAGCACCCGGTTTCCCAGAAAATGCCGAAAGCGCGCATCCAGCCAGGCGTTGTAAGGGCCGAGGCGAGCCATACGGCGGAGTGTCACCGCTCCAATGTCGTGGACAGGCGCCTCCCATCGCGCAAAGCGGATGATGGTACAGAGCGCCTGCACGGCATCGCGCAGACCGATCTTCTTGCCTTCCGCGTACGTCCGTCCACGATACGAGATCGGCACTTCGTACACGCGGGCGCCCAGGCGCGCCACTTTGCATGTGATCTCTGGCTCAACTCCAAAACGCTGCGATCGGAGGTCCAGCCGATCCGCCACGTCCCTCCGCATGACCTTGTATCCGGTCTCCATATCCGTCAGGTTCAGATTGGTGAACGCGTTCGAGATGAAGGTCAGAAGCCTGTTCCCGACGGCGTGCCAGAAATAGAGTACCCGGTGCCCCCGGGGCGAGCCGAGAAAGCGCGAACCGAACACAACATCGGCATCTCCTTCGAGGATTGGTCGGAGTAAAAACGGGTACTCGTCCGGGTTGTACTCGAGATCTGCGTCCTGCACGAGCAGGATGTCACCCGTGGCTTCGCGAAAGCCGCGCG
>JANMCN010000272.1:0-44439 GCA_031361295.1 Acidobacteriota bacterium
CCCCGGGGCCACCCAGGCCGCGGGGGGGGGGGGGGGGCGGGGGGGGGGGGGGGGGGGCGGTGGCCCGCGGGGGGGGGCCGGCACCGGAGCCGCGACGACGGGCCCGGCCGGCGGCGGGGGGGGCGCGGCCGTGTACCACAGGACATCGTTGCGCCGCAGGCGCTGCGCGATCTCGACCCGGAGCGCGCGCGCGGGCTTGACCCATGCGCTATGCGGATAATTCCGCTCGAGCTGCTGGATTGTGGCGACGGCGGCGGCCGTATCCCGCGCCTCGCTCTCGCACTGCGCAAGCCAGAACAGCGCCTCGTCGCGGTTGCGCTCGCTGGCATCGGCAATCGCCGTCTTCAGCTCCCGGATCGCCGGCACCCATTGTTCGTCGCCAATCAGATCCTTGGCGTGGCCCAGCCTGTCGGATTCCGCCGACGCGCCGCACGGGACCGGGCCGCCGAGAAAGACGACCCACACGGCCAGACACGCGCCCCACGTCACCTGTCGATGATGCACCATGACTTCTATCCGTTCGTCCCGCGGGTCTACAGCCCGGAAATGGCGACCACGTCCATCTTGCCGACGAGGTCCCGTTTGCGAATGAGCCGCTGAATCCCGGCCAGCGCCGCCGGATCGCGGGTATCGGTAAAGGACGTTTGCAGGAGCACGACCTCCAGATCGCGCATCACTTCCGCCATCGGGCGGAGGCCGCGCTCTTCGGCGGCCATCCGGTACATGCGGGTATCACTCAGCAGCGAGGCCGCCAGCTCGCGTTCGTACATCCAGTCCGCGGAGGTGGCGCGCGCCGGGTCCTTGGCGGCCAGACCGAGCACCACGAGCTTCGACCGCTGGAGGTGCTCCTCGCCGAGGGCCTCGAAGCCGTCCCTCGCAAGGTCCGCCGGAGCCGTGACGCTCCGGGACGCGGTCACGGAGGGCGACCGGGACGGTACTCGCGACCGCATCACCACCGCGACCCCGGTTGTCGCGAACGCGAGCACTGCGGCAGTCGCAATCAACCCGGATCGGGCCCAAGGGGGCGAGGCCGCGCGACGACCGGGCGCGAGGGCCTGCCGCCACTCGCGCGGGATCGGGGCGCTGTCGTCCTCTTCGCCAATCCGAGTGGGGCCAGGGACGTCACGGCCGACGGGGTCATCGTCGATGGCTTCCCGCAGCCTCGCCATGAACCCAGACCAGTCGTCGCGCGCGGGGGCGTCAACGACCATCCGCCTCGCCAGCGCGCTGCGGAGGATCGAGAGGTCCTCGACCACGGCGCGACACGCGGCGCAGGCGCGGAGGTGCCGATCCATTTCGTCGTGATCCGACGGCCCGAGCTCTCCATAAAAGTACTGCTCGATTGCGCCCGAGGCTTCGTGCTCGCAGCGCCCCGTCACACCCGCTCTCCCGCGGTGACCTTCGCGTCCGTCAACGACTGCCGGAGCCTGTGCACTGCGGCATGGAGCTGCCGCTTCACCGTGCCTTCGGCCAGGTCGAGCGCGCCCGCGATCTCGGACAGTTTCATCCCCTGGTAGTGGCGCATCACGAAGACGATCCGCTGGCCGGCGGGGAGCCTGCGGATCTCCGACGCGAGCACGTCCCCGAGCTGGCCGGCATAGGCGCGCCGCTCGGGGCCGGGGGCGCCTTCGGGTATGTTCCGCATGCGCTCGTCCTCGTCCGCATTCCCCAGCGCTGCGCCGGACATGGCACGGCGGCGCTTGTGATCGATGCACGCATTCATCACGATTCGGTACAGCCACGAGCTCAACTGCGCGTCGTGCCGGAAGCTGTGAAGCGACTTGAACACCTTGATGAACACGTCCTGCGCGATGTCTTCGGCGTCCTGGTGATTCCCCGCGAACTGGTACGCGACGCGGTACACCATGGCCCGATGCCGCTCGACGATCTGCTGGAATGCGGCCGAATCCCCGGCCGCGGCGTGGCGGATGATCGTCCAGTCCGAGGAGCACATTCAGCGCGGCGCTCCGCCGCCCCCGCACGTCCACGCCATGTCATGCATATGACGTAGCACGGGGGCGTCTGGTTGATCGAGGCATCGGAGGCAGCCCTTTTGCACGGTTCTGTCGTCTAAGACACCAGGCCACCCCGGCCGTTCATTCCGAATCATTGCCAGGAGGCAGCATGCCGTCGTTCGTGCGTTCGTGTCGTGTTTCTCTCGCGGTCGTCATCGTCGGTCTCTGTGCGGGGCCGCAGCGGGCGGCGGCGCAGTCGGTGGTCGAGCCGAATACCGTCACGGTCACGCCGTTCCTCAGCTCGGTCTTCGGCACCGCCACCGGGCTGGGCGGCAGCCTCGGCCTCGGCGCCGCGATCACCTACGATCTCACCACCCGGCTCGGATTCGAGGGCGAGTTCGGGCGCGTCTTCGACCTGCTCGGCGACAACGCGAACGCGGATCTGGGCGTCACGAACATCAGCGCGAACGGTGTCTACAACTTTCCCCTGCCGCGGGTGACACCCTATGCCACCTTCGGCATCGGCGTCGAACACTCCGGGCTCCATGTAAAAACGCCCGATCCCGCCGCGTTCTATCCTCCGGCCAGCACGGAGGTCAGCTACAACTTCGGCGGCGGGGTCAAATACCCGGTGTCCGAGCTGTTCGTCGTGCGCGGGGACGTCCGCCGTTTCCAGGCGACGGATCTCGCCCCGGACTACTGGCGCGTCTACGCCGGTCTCACCTGGTGGATCAAGCGCTGAACGGCGGGATCCTGGGTTAGCGGCCTGCTCATGCATGCGTGGAACGGGGTGACCAGAATCCGGCGGGCCAGGCCGGGAGAGCGCGCTATACTGGTGGGATGCCTTCAGGCCTGAAAACGCCCCCTACCATCGCGAACCCGCTGCGGCGCAACGTCGCGATCATCGCGCACGTCGATCACGGCAAGACCACGCTGGTGGACGCCCTGCTCCACCAGAGCGGCATCTTCCGCGCCAACGAGCGGGTGGCGGAGCGCGCGATGGACAATACGGACCTCGAGCGCGAACGCGGCATCACGATTCTCGCCAAGAACACCGCGGTCCACTACAAAGACGTC
The DNA here is from genome assembly GCA_031361295.1 of Acidobacteriota bacterium. Lineage (GTDB taxonomy): Bacteria > Acidobacteriota > Vicinamibacteria > Vicinamibacterales > 2-12-FULL-66-21 > JALZOC01. The sequence continues at coordinate 3,033 of JANMCN010000272.1, forward strand.
CTCATCAATATCGTGGACACGCCCGGGCACGCCGACTTCGGCGGCGAAGTCGAGCGGACGCTCGCGATGGTGGACGGCGTCGTGCTCCTGGTCGACGCATCGGAAGGGCCGCTGCCCCAGACGCGGTTCGTCCTGCGCAAGGCGCTCGAGCGCCGGCTCACGCCCATGGTGGTGATCAACAAGATCGACAGGCCCGATGCGCGCGTGCAGGAAGTGTTGAACGAGGTCTACGACCTCTTCATCGATCTCGACGCGACCGAGGAACAGATCGAGTTTCCCGTGCTGTACACGAGCGCGCGCGCGGGCACGTCGAGCCTGTCCCCGACGGAGCCCGGCCAGGATCTCCGCCCGCTGTTCGATGCCATCGTCAGCCATGTGCCTCCACCCCGCGGGGACGTGAACGCGCCGCTCCAGATGCTCGTCGCGAACCTCGACTCGAGTGACTACCTGGGGCGCATCGCCATCGGCCGGGTCTTCAACGGCCGCATCAAGGTCGGCGACCAGGTCGCGGTGTGCAAGCTCGATCGGCGCGTGCAGGAAACCAAGGTCACCAAGCTGTTCGCCTTCGAAGGGTTGAAGCGGATCGACATCACCGAAGCGGCCGCGGGCGACATCATCTGCCTGGCCGGCATCGAGGACGTCACGATCGGGGAGACGATTGCCGACGTCGAACACCGCATCGCGATGCCCGTCATCGCGGTGGACGAACCGACGGTCTCGATGATCTTCGGCGTGAACACGTCACCCATGTCGGGGCGGGACGGATCCTTCGTGACCTCTCGCCAGATCAAGGATCGCCTCGAACGCGAGCTGCTGGGCAACGTCTCGATCCGCGTCGAGCCGACCGACACGCCGGAACAGATGAAGGTGCTCGGCCGCGGCGAGCTGCAGCTGTCGATCCTCATCGAGATGATGCGCCGTGAAGGCTTCGAGATGCAGGTCTCGCGGCCCGACATCGTGACGAAGGAGCTCGACGGCAAGATCATGGAGCCCATCGAGGATCTCGTCATCGACGTCGCGGAGGAGTTCCAGGGAGTCGTCATCGCGCAGGTCGGCACCCGCCGGGGGACGATGACGAAGATGGTGAATCACGGCAGCGGCCGCGTGCGGCTCGAGTTCCGCATCCCGGCGAGGGGGCTCATCGGCTTCCGTTCGCAGTTTCTCACCGAAACGAAGGGCACGGGCATCATGAACCACCTCTTCGCGACCTGGGAGCCCTGGCACGGCGCCATTGCGTCGCGCGCGACCGGCGCCCTCGTCGCCGACCGGACCGGCATCGCGACCGCTTTCGCGATCTGGAACCTCCAGGAACGCGGCGAGATCTTCATCGAACCGGCGGCGCCCGTGTACGAGGGCATGATCATCGGCGAGAACGCCAGGGCGAGCGACATGGACGTCAACGTCACGAAGGAAAAGAAGCAGACGAACATGCGCGCCTCCAGCGCCGACGAGGCCGTGCGCCTTATTCCGCCGCGCAAGCTCGGGCTCGAGCAGGCGATCGAGTGGATCAACGACGACGAGCTCGTCGAGGTGACGCCGCACAATATCCGCATCCGCAAGCGGGTGCTCGCTGCGAACATGCGCCCCAGGCGCAGCGCCGACTGACCCGCACGAAAGGTTCAGAGCCGCAGCCAGCGGACCCGGTTGGGCCGTGTCGCCAGGAATCGCTCCAGGTCGGCCACGCTGATCGTCACGCTCGCGGTGTTGACGTTCGGGTGGAAGATGAGCCGGTCCGCGCGCCGCAGCTCCTCGTCGAGAATCACCTGAACGGCGTTCGACCCTTCGTGAAGGAGCCCGAACGGAGACACGGATCCCGGTGTCAGCCCAAGTTGCGACATCAGCCGATCTGGCGATCCGAAGCTCAGCCTGTCGTCGCCAATGGTCTGCACCAGCTGCCGCAGGTCGGCTGCCTTGCCAATCTCGAGGACGACCAGGTAGTGGCGGTCCCCTTTCTTGTTTCGCAGGAACAGGTTTTTCACAGGCGTTCCGCGAACCGCACCCCAGTGCGCCGCCGCATCGTCAGCGGTGAACACCGGCGGATGTTCGTACATCTCGTACGGGATTCCGAGCGCCTCGAGCACCCGGTAGACCTGCTGCGGCTCGCTCATCGCTGCATTCTAGATCCGGCCCGGATCTGAGCGGTGCCTGGAGCCCATTCGGCCACCGGCGGTCGGTTCCCGGGCACTCCGCGGGTGCACGGGAATGCACGGTCCTGCATCCCCCTTGCTCCTGAGGCGCGGTTCGCTTACCCTTAAGCCCTCCCCCGCTAAGGTCGTCCATGGGATATGTGTGGGTCGGGCTCCTCGCGCTCGTGCTCGTTGGCGGAGGTTCGCCCGGAATCGAGGTTCGGGGGTCAGCCACGTTCAAGGACAGGCCGCTCGCGGATGCGGTTGTCTGGATGGACGCGCCCGAGACCCGTCAGGAGTCTCCCGGTCCCGAGATCATCCTCGACCAGCGCAACCTGAGCTTCGCACCCCACGTGCTCGCCGTCCGGGTGGGCACGACGGTCTCCTTTCCGAACCACGATCGGGTCTTCCACGACGTCTTCTCGTTTCGCGACGGCAAGCGGTTCGAGCTGGGACTCTACCCCGTCGGCGCGATCAAGCACGTGCCCTTCGACCGGCCCGGATTGAGCCGGGTGTTCTGCAACATCCACCCCGGCATGGCGGCGTACATCATCGTCGTGGACACGGCGCACTTTGCCGTCTCCGATCGAGAGGGCAATTTCCTGCTGCCGAACGTGCCGGCGGGCACTCACCCGTATCACGCATGGCGGCCCGGGGGACCGATCCTGAACGGATCCGCCGACATTCGCACCGGTTCGCGGCTGGACGTGCAATGGCGCTGAAGGCCGCCGCGGCGGCACTCGTGATGGCGCTGGCGGCAGCGCCCTGCACCGCGCAATCGATCACGACAGAAGTCGATGTCACGGGCGGCGTCTCGACAGAGAACGTGCGCGCGGCCTCGACCCAGGCGCGAGTCTTCGGCGCAAGCGCCTCCGACTGGCGCTTCTTCGCGGAAGCCACGTGGGCCGGTGTGGACGGGCAGGAGTCGGATGCGTTTGGGGCCGCGTACCCGTACGACGGTCGGATCCGGCCCATGGAGGTGTACGCCGAAAAAATGTTTCGCCCGCGCACGTACCTGCTGGGCTTCCGCGCCGGGCGTTACCGCACGCCGTTCGGAATCTCGTCCCGTGGCGAGTATGGGTACACCGGATTCGTACGGGCGCCGCTCATTCGCTACGGGGAGCATTTCGCGCTGTCGAACACCTGGCTCGAAGACGGGCTGGACGTCGCCGCGGGGTGGCCTCGGCTGTACGTCGAAACGAGTCTCGGGGTTCCGCAGGATGAAGGCGAGCTTCTCAGGCGGCGAGGCCTGGACGGCTCCGTCCGTATCCAGGGCTACTACAAGTCTCTGATCGTCGGCGCCAGCCGCTTGTACACCGGACGCGACCGGGCGCTCGGCGACTACGTGCAAGGACGGGCGCTGTTCAACGGAGTCGATGCGCGCTTCACGACGGGCGGCGTGCAGGTACGAGGCGAGTGGATCTTCGGACGGCCCTTCGACGGCGTGACCACGACCGGCGGCTATCTGGACCTGCTGGTGCACCGCCGCGCGCTCGGTATCGTCACGCCCGTGGCGCGGGTCGAGCGGCTCGACTACGCGGCCGGGCGGTACTCGCTGTTCCTGCATCGCGTGACGGCGGGAGCGCGCGTTCAGATGCCAGGCTGCTTCACCGGACAGATCAACGTCATCCACCAGCCCGCCGGACTGGCGGCGGGCCGCAGGAACGTGATGGATGCGGGGATCACCTGTTCGGTGCGCCGGTGACCCTCCCTGCGGCATCAGCCGCGGCCATCCCGTGGCACCGGCGGCTCGAGGCGCGCGTGCTCATTGCGGTCACGGTGATCGCCGGCATCTCGCTCGCCGCCGTGCTCTTCGCCGCCGACCGGGTCGTCCAGAAGTACTCCCTGGAACGCTCCCGGGACGATCTCGTCGCGGCGCGCGCCGCGTTCGATCGGCTGGTCGAGAATCGCGCACGGTTCGCATCTGCCCAGACGCGGCTCATCGCGGAGCTTCCCGTCTTCCGGGCGACCCTGGATCCGGCATCCAACATCGGAGGGGATGCGGAAACGATTTCCGCGATGGCGGACGATTACCGCCGCAAGCTCTCCGCCGAGTTCTGCATCGTCACCGATGGGCGGGGCGTCTGGATCGGCGCTCCGGGGTGGCGTGGCGACAGACCCGGGAACGGAGTCGGCGGTCTGATCGAGTCGGCGCGCGCGGGTCACTCGTCGCACGAAATCGTGTCGATGGACAACGGCCTCTACCTCGTCGTGTCGGAGCCGGCGCTGTTTGCCGAAGAGGTTCTCGGGACCATCACGGCCGGCTACAAGCTCGACGACGGCGTGGCTGCGGAGCTCGCCCTGGAGACGCACTGCGAGGTCAACCTTGTCTGCGCTTCGAGCAGGTTGTGCGGGAGCAGCCTTCCGGCAGCACCGCGCAGCAGCCTCACGCAGCTGCTCGCGAACCACAGCACGGCACTCGGGACCAGCGGCCATGAGCTCGTCGATGTGGGCCTCGCCTCCTTCGTGAGCGGCGTGTTTCCTCTGGGCCCCGCGCGCAGCGGCGCCGACACCGCGCAACTCGTGCTCCTCAGGGACTGGGCGCCGACCCAGCACGCGCTGGGCGACATGCAGCTGCGCTTCGTCCACATCGGCGTCGCGATGCTCGGTGTGATGCTCGGCGGCGCGCTGCTCGTCAGCCGTCGCCTGACGCGGCCACTTCGCCTGCTCGCCGAGGCCGCGAACGACATTGCTGCCGGAAACTGGAAGCGCCAGGTGCCCGCGGACCGCGGCACGGCGGAGGCGCGCATCATGGCGACCGCGTTCAACGACATGACCTCCACGCTGAGCCTGCTGCATGGGGAGGCGACCACGCGCTCGGCGCAGCTGCAGGAGGCGTACGATCAATTCCGGGCGGTGACCGAGTCCGCCAACGACGCGATCGTGTCACTCGACGCCGAGGCGCGGATCGTGTTCTGGAACCGGAGGGCGGAAACGGTGTTCGGGTACAGCCAGCAACGGGCGATCGGCCGTTCGCTGTCCATGCTCATCGTCGAGTCGGATGACGAAGTCGGCCGATATCTCGCGAGTGGCGACGACCAGTGGCTCGGCCGGACGATCGAACTGACGGGACGCCGGGAGGATGGCTCGCACGTGCCGCTCGAGTTGTCGCTCTCGACGTGGAAGGCCGGACCAGTGCTCTTCTACACGGCGGTCATCCGTGACATCACGGAGCGCCGCCAGTCGCAAGCGGCGCTGCGGCAGCGCGAAGAGCAGCTTCGCGAGGCGCAGAAGATGGAGGCCGTCGGCCGCCTGGCCGGCGGGATCGCCCACGACTTCAACAACCTGCTCACCGCAATCCTGGGTTACACCGACTTTCTCATCGACGACGTGCCGACCGGTTCGCGTGGCGATGTGGAAGGGATCCAAAAGGCGGGGCGAAGCGCGGCGGCGCTGACGCGGCAGCTCCTCGCTTTCAGCCGCCGGCAGATTCTGCAGCCCGAGATTCTCGACGTGAACGTGGTCGTCGCGAATACCGACAAGCTCCTCCGACGGCTCATCGGAGAGGACGTTCACATCCAGATGGACCTGGCCCAGGACCTCCCGGCTGTAAAAGCCGACCCCGGGCAGATCGAGCAGATCATTCTCAACCTTGCGGTGAATGCGCGCGATGCCATGCCGAAGGGCGGGCGGCTCACCATCCAGACGACGCGGGAGGACATCGTCGCCGACTCCACCGGGGAGCGGCCGTCCATCGCCGGACTCTGCGCGGTCCTCACGGTGTCCGACACCGGCTGCGGCATGACGGACGAGATCCGATCCCATATCTTCGAACCTTTCTTTACGACGAAGGCGTTCGGGAAGGGAACGGGACTCGGCCTTGCGACGGTCTACGGGATCGTCCAGCAGAGCGGAGGCGCCATCGACCTCGAGACCGCCCCGAACCAGGGCACGCGGTTCCGGGTCGTGTTCCCAGGGCTGGCGCATGTGTCCCCGGCGGCACCCCCCATCGAAAGTCCGCGCGCGCGGCCGCCGGTCGGCACGGAGACGGTGCTGCTCGTGGAGGACAACGAATCTGTGAGGGCGCTCGCCCTTCAGGCCCTCACACGCGGTGGATACCGCGTCTTCGAGGCGGCGAACGGGGAGGAGGGCATCCGGATCGCGACGGAACAGGCGGGGGCCATCGATCTCGTCATCACGGATGTCGTCATGCCGGTGATGGGCGGCCGGGAGATGTCGACACGGCTCACCGCGATCAGACCTGGCCTGAAAATTCTCTTCACATCCGGATACACCGACGACGTCATCCTGAACGACGTGGCGATGCAGCCGGGAACGTCATTCATCCAGAAGCCGTTCACGCCGGATTCCCTGCTTCCTGTGGTCCGCGCGATGCTCGATCGCGCACCGGTACAGAGCGTCGTCCAGGTCTCATCGACGTGAGACTACGCAAAATCGCGCGGCTGGCGGCGTCCGTTGCCCGCGACGGTGGCGCGGACATCCAGCTGGCGCGCAGAGCCATCCGAGCCGGCGGCGCAATCCAGCGGACGTGGGAACTCGCGTCGCTCATCACGATCGTGCGGCGGCTGCGGCCGCGAACGGTCCTCGAAATCGGCACCTTCAGGGGCGGAACTCTTGCCTGCTGGAGCGCGGCCGCGACACCGGACGCCTGCCTGATCTGCATCGATCGGCTCGAGCCCGTGTTCGGGATCGTCCAGGCTGACGAGCACGCCGCGCACCTCCGGCGCCTCGTGCGAGAGGGACAGCACCTGGTTTTCCTGCCGTACGATTCGCAGCTCGACAGCACGGCCGCCGCGGTCAGCCGCGAGCTCGCTGGAGCGACGGTCGATTTCCTGTGGATCGATGGTGACCACCGCGACGAAGCCGTCCGCCGCGACTTCGCGCTGTATGGCCCTCTCGTCAGGCCCGGAGGCGTAATCGCCTTCCACGACATCCACCCGGACTCCTCGATGCCGGACAATCAATCACACCTCTTGTGGCGAGACCTGAAGCGCAGCCACCGCGTGCGTGAGTTCATCGACCAGGACCAGCCCGGCGGGGGCGGGATGGGCATCGGCGTGCTGCAGCTGGAGCCCGCGCAGGAAGGCTTGGACCTTGCCTCTCAAGTCGCGTCATGACGCCGCCCAGAGCCTCCTGACGTCGTCATTGAGGTCGCCCCCGCCCTCGGAGGTCCCCACGAGCTCAAGCCCTGCGGTCTTCACAGGACGATGAGCGGTCGACACCGTGGAGGGGCGTCAGCTGTCCGCTACGCAGCGGGGCGTTCGATGCGAGCCTGCAGCGACGCGAGCGCGGCGCCAATCTCCCGCAGCTCCTGGTCGGTCGTGCGGAGTTTCTCCCCTTCGGCACGGACGAAGCGGCTGTAGGGTGCGACGCTCTCGCGGATACGGTCGCCGCTCTTCCCGATCTCGCGCCCGAACTGCTCGTGCAGCGCGTCTGAGAGACGCTGCCGCACGGCCGCAATCTTCCTGCGCATCTCCTGCTTGCCCTTCTCGCGCTTCGCGGGAAGGATGAAGAATCCGAGAGCGGCGATGACGGAGGCCATGAGGACGCCGGTCACGTCCGCGGCGATGGTCGTCGCGGCAATCGTGACGATGGCGCCGAGGCCGAGCGCGCCCGCGCTGACAGCGGCCGCGGCCGCCACGGCATTGCGCGCCCCGTCCGCGAGCTCGGCGGCCTCCTTCCGGCGATCGTAGGAATCGACGGCGCGCTGCGACTCCCGCCCCACCGCGTCGAGGAGCCGCGTACGGTCGTAGTTGAACCGCCCGGCGTCCGCGGCCCCGACGATGCGATCCTCGTACTGCCGGCGCCGCGTCGCCAGGTGTCTGGTGACGTCCTGCCACTGCCGCAGGTCGGCGTCGACGAGCCAGTCGACCAGTTCACCCACTTTGCGTTCGATCTGCTGCGGCGAGTCGGCCACCACCTGCTGCTCGAAGCCCTGCTGCATCCGGCTCCGGTTCAGCAGATCCATCACGCGGCCGACCCGCATGGTGTCGTCGAAATACTCCTGACCGCGCTTCTCCATCTCGAGCAGGATCTTGTCGATATCCGCGATGCGGAACTCAAAATCCCTGAGCAGGTCCTGCTGGTACACCGCGAGCTGGCCGTCCACTTCGTCGAGCGTCGTGAAGTCCTCCCTGAGGAGCGCCGCACGCTCCTGCACGGCCACGGCGAGACGTGACGTGACCGCCGCTCCGACCCCGAGCGGGTTCAGCAGCTTCAACTGGACGCGGCCCGGTGAATCGAGCGTGTCGCGGATGTACTGCTCGAGCGCCTCGAACCGGCTGGCCGCCCACGCCGAAGGATCCCCCTGCTTCGCCCGCAACGCGAGCCGCGCACTCACCGGAAACATCTCCGGACTGAACCCCAGCAGCGCTCGCGCATGCTCGCGGACGAACGCCGTCACCTCGTCGACCTGGCGCTCACCCTCCAGGATGTCGATCTTGTTGATCACGACGACCACCTTCTTGCCCCAGCCGCGGACCTGCTCGAGGAACGTGCGCTCGGTTTCCGTGAAGGGTCGATCCGCGGACGTCACGAAGAGGACCAGGTCGGAACGGGGCACGAACTCCGCGGTGATGGCCTCATGTTCGCGCATGATGGCGTTGGTGCCGGGTGTGTCCACGATGTGGATTTCGCGCAGCAATGGCGCCGGCGCCGTGATCACGCGCAGCGCGGGACCGCGGACTTCGTGCTGAACGGTGTCGCCGTACTGGAGCACGGTGATTTGCGCGGTTGTGGGAGTGACCCCCTCCTGAGCCACGCGGCTGCCGATGATGGCGTTGATGAAGGCGCTCTTGCCGGCGTTGAACTCGCCGACGACCACGAGGAGAAAGAGCTCGTCGAGCTGCTCGATCGAACGCTCGAGTGCGAGCTGCTGATCCGGCGCGGCATCGAAGCGGACCAGCGCCGTCCGTAATCGCGCCAGGACCTGGCGCTCCTCGCGAACCAGCTCATCCTCCAGGCCGGACAGAATGTTCGTCAGCATCGCCCGTGGCCAAAGTGCAGGATTGCTGCCACCGCGCTCTCCCAGCAGCGCACCCAGTGCCTCGAGGCCAAATGAGGGATTTTGTAGACCACAGCCCTGCGGCACCCCCTGGCGACTGAGTGTGCTCCTCTTGGTTGCAACAACTTACCGTCAAACGGCCAGGCCCCATCGGGCGCGGCGTCGCTCGCGGGGCGTGTCCGGGCGGTCATCCGAACCTCGAACGTCGGACCTGAGACCCGAAACCCGGCGCTCGGCACCCGCCACCGGAACCAGCCTACTCCCTCCTGGCCTCGCCCAGCCGCGTGAGGACGACGCCCGCCAGAACCGCAGCCGCGCCGACGAGCTTTCGCGCCGCCAGCGCTTCGCCCAGAAACACGACGGCCGTGACCATCGCGACCACAGGAACCAGGTTGGAGTAGATGGACGTCCTCGCGCTGCCGATCTCGCGCACCGCCGCATACCAGATCGTGTACGCGACGCAGAGCGCGAACAGGGCCGAATACACGATCGTGAACCACGTCACGGAGCTGACGGCTTCGAACCGCACGGCTCTCAGGTGCGGCGAGACCGCCGGCACGTACAACACGGAACCGATGAGCATCGAGAGACCCGTGACAGCCACCGGCGAGTGTCGCCGCATCAGCGGTCGCGATCCAAGCGTGTAGATGGTCCAGCACACGACGGCCGCCAGCATCGTCATGTCCCCGCGCAGCGAACTGCCCCCGATGTGCGCGCCCTGGCCGACGACGACGTAGATGCCGGTCAGCGACAGCGCGACGCCCGCCCAGTGCCGCCAGCCCACGCGTTCATGGCCGAATCCCGCCGTTGTCAGCGCGATGAGCACGGGAGTGGCGGCGATGAGCAGTGCGCTGTTCGCGACGCTGGTCTGGGACAAGCCCGCGACGAAGCAATACTGATAGAGGCACTGGCCGACGATTCCGATGCCTATGAGACCGAGCCAGTCGCGGCCGGTAATCCGCTCCGGGGTATGGAACACGCTCGCCAGGAGCCCCGCACGCGCACCGTGAGATCCCGCCGTTTCAGCGTGTGCGCGGCGCCGCCGGGCGCGCCACTGCATCCACAGCATCACTGCCGCGAATGTGGACGACGCGACGATCATCCGCAGCGCGTTGAACGCCTGCGGATCCATGTCGATGAATGCGTGCTTGACGATGGCGTAGTTGGTGCCCCAGATGATCGTCATCAGGAGCAGCAGCCCATCGATGGAGGCGACGCGCCGCGAGAGTGCCCGCATGGGGGAGCCGCGTGTGATGGGCGACGGAGGCCGGGGTTCGCATGCGCCCCGGCTCTCCGTCACGGTGTGCTGTCCTGCGGCAGCCGCTCTATTTGAACGGCGGGAGGAAGAAGAGGATGAGCGAGATCAGCAAGACGTAGATGACGAGCGACTCGATCAGCACGAGGCCGAGGATCAGCGCGCCGCGAATGTCGCCGGCCGCGCCGGGATTCCGCGCGATGGCTTCGGCCGCGGCGCTCACGCCGCGCCCCTGCGCCAGCGCGCCCAGGCCCGCCGCGAAGGCCAGGGCGAAGCCGGCGGTGATGATCGACCACTTGGCCACCTCGGTGTGGTTGATGGCTCCCGTCGGCTCCTGCGCGAACACGGGCGCAAACACGCCTGCCGCCATCACCAGTGCGAATGTCAGAACTGAACGTTTACTCACGACCCACGCCTCCTCAGAACAAGATGCCGAACCGGTTGGTGCTTGAATGCTGAAGTACCCGATGAACAAGGAACCCGAGCGACTCGCGCCGCGCCCTACGCCCTACGCCGCCGCGGGCGCATGGGTCCCGCTCGGTGAGTGATGATGCCCTTCCGCGTCGGTCTCGTCGTGATCGACGGCCACCGCCCCCTGCAGGTAAATGATGGACAGGAGCACGAAGATGAACGCCTGCAGACCGCCTGTCACCAGCCCGAGGAACATCATCGGAAGCGGCGCGAGAAACGGCACGATGCTGAACAGGATGATGATCACGAGCTCTTCACCGAAGATGTTGCCGAAGAGCCGCAGCGACAACGACAGCACGCGCGACGAATGGCTGATGAGCTCGATGATCAGCATGAGCGGAGCCATCCAGACCGGAGATCCCGGAGGCACCGCAAAGTGCTTCGCGTAGTTGACGACCCCCTGCTCCTTGACGCCCTGGAAGTGGTAGTAGACCCAGATGGTGATCGCGCACCCGAGCGTGACGTTGATGCTGCTCGTCGGCGCCATCAGCCCCGGGATGAGCCCCATGTAATTCGCGCAGAGAATGAAGATGCCCAGGGTGCCGATGAGCGGCAGATACTTGCGTCCCTTCGGCCCGATCCACTCTTCCAGCAGCCCGAGGATCGCCCCGATCCCGTCCTCCACGAGGATCTGCAGCGTGCCGGGGTGTTCGACGCTCAGGCGCGATCGGACGATCATCGACAACATCGTCAGCCCCGCGACGATGAGCATCACCATGACCATGAACGGCGGGATGACTTCGTGCCCCGACAGGTGAAACCCCAGCCGCTCGGCGATTGTGCGTACGAGCGGCCCCAGCAGGGCGTTCACCCATCCCACAATCAGAAGCGGATGCTCGAGCTTTTCCATCAGAAATCAGGGTGTCTTCTTCAACAGGACGTGGAGGGCCTCTACCGACACTGCCGCCACGATCGAGGATGCGCCAGCCAGCAGCCCCAACGGGGGCAGGCGCAAACGCGCAATCATAACGTACGCCAGAACAGCGAGTAAAGCGTACCGGCCGGCGACTTTGGCGCCCGTCAGCATGGGCGTGCGGGCCGCCCGGGACGGCGCGGCGGCGCCATCACCGTCACCGGCGGTGGCGCCGTGGACGGCCGCGCGGGCCGGCGCGCCGGCGAGCACGCCGGCGCTCATGAGAATCATCCGGTAACTCGCGGAAACGAGCAGCCCTCCCCCGAGGACCGCCAGGGCGGAACGGACGCGACCGCCGGCGATGGCGAACGCGGCGAGCGCCATCGCGGCGCACAGGACGACGGCCGTCCGCTCGACGCGCCGCAGGAGGATGTCCGCCTCCACGCGTCAGGACTTGCCAAACGCGCGGTAGACGTTCAGGATGCCGGCCGCGACACCGATCCCGAAGAACACCAGGAACGCCCAGGGCGTGGTGCCGAGCCAGCGGTCGATGCCGAGCCCGATCGCGGCTCCCATGACGATCGCGAGCACGAACGAGATTCCGACGGACGCCAGCGGGCCGAGCGTCCGCATCGCATCGGCCACGCCCGTCGTCTTTCGCGGCGGCTGATCGTCCATGCGCTATCGTACCCCGAGCAGGGGGGCAGCGCCGAGAGTCGAAGCCGAGTCCGCGGCAAGTTCGAAGAGGAGACGCGGGTAGACCCCGAGGAGGAGCGTGCAGGCGACCGCGACGATCAGCACGGCCGCGATTCCCGGAGAGAGCTTCAGCCGGGTCGTCTCCATTGCGGGGTCCGGGGCCCACATGAACACCACGACGCGTACGTAGTAATAGAGGGAAACCGCGCTGTTCAGGACGCCGATCACCGCCAGGCCGACATACCCGGCGTCGATCGCGGCTCCAAACACCCACAGTTTGCCCATGAAGCCAGCCGTCGGCGGAATACCGCCGAGCGACAGCATGAAGACCACCATCGCGACCGCGACCGCCGGATTCGTGCTGTAAAGGCCCGAGAGATCTTTGAGCTGGTCACCCCGGACGTTCCCGTCGCGCAGCGCGGCGACGACCGCGAACGCCCCCAGCTGCATGAACGCATATGCCATCAGGTACACGAGCGCCGCAGCGACGCCCCGCGTCGTGCCGGCGACGATGCCGACGAGCACGTATCCCCCCTGCGCGACCGACGAATAAGCGAGCATCCGCTTCAAAGTTCCTTGCGTGAGGGCCGCGATGTTCCCCGCCGTCATCGTGACGATGGCCAGGACATAGAAGAAGAAGGTCCATCCAATCGGGCTCTCCCACAAAAGGCCGAGCCCGCTCATCCTGAAGGCCGGCAGGCCTTCGATGAAAATGCGCAGCAGCATCGCAAACGCCGCCGCCTTCGACCCGACGGACAGAAACGCGGTGACGGGAGTCGGCGACCCTTCGTAGACGTCCGGCGCCCACATGTGGAACGGCACTGCCGCGATCTTGAAGCCGATCCCGGCCACCAGCAGGATCACGGCGAGTGGCAGCATCGGGCCCCCGTGCCCTGCCGCCAGCGCCGTCGCGATCGTCCGGAGGTGTGTACTGCCGGCCAGACCGTACAGCAGCGACATCCCGTACAGCAGGATCGCGAGAGAGAACGCGCCGAGGAGGAAGTACTTCAGCGCCGCCTCGTTCGAGCGTCGGCTGGGCCGGATGTACCCCGCCAGGATGTAGAAGGACACGGCCATCGTTTCGAGCCCGATGAAGATGGTGATGAGGTCGATCCCGCCCGCCATGAACGTCATGCCGAGCGTCGCCGACATCACCAGGAAGTAGTACTCGCCGGGGCGCACGCCTTCGACCGCCAGGTACCTGGGCGACATCGCGACGGTGATGGCAGCGGCGAGCACGAACAGGACATCGAAGAAGAAGCCGAAGCCGTCCACCGCAACGAGCCCACGCGCGACGGTCACGTTGGCGCCGTCGGTCGCGAGGAGCGCCGCGGCGGCACCGCCAAGGACGGCGAGCGCCACCCAGGCCAGGGCCGATTCACGGCGCCGCGGCAGGAGCACGTCCAGCACGATCAACACGATCGCTCCCGAGGCGAGCACCAGCTGAGGGAGCAAATAGTAGAAATCGGCCGGCGTCATTCCAGCGGGCATCAGCGGCGGCCTTCAGGCTGCGGTCTGGCCGCGTCGCTTCCATCGGTGCACGGTGGGGTGACGAGCATGCCCGGCGGCCCAGTCGGAGCCTGCACCGGCGCCGCCGCCGCGTTGCAGTCGGCGGCGGCTTTGGCGATGGCGGGCCCGTACACCGAATTCACCCGCAGCACGATCCGGCCCACGGAGGCGTCGAGCCTGCGGAGGACTGGCGTGGGGTACACACCAATCCACACCGCCAGCGCCAGCAGCGGGATGAGCGTGGCGACCTCGCGGCCGTTGACGTCGGCCAGGGTCGCATTCGCGGGATTGTCTATCCTGCCGAACATCGTGCGCTGATACAGCCACAGCATGTAGGCGGCCCCGAGCACGATCCCGGTGCCTGCCAGCGCCGCCCAGGCCTTGCTGACGACGAAAACACCCTGCAGCACCAGGAGCTCGCCGATGAAGCCGTTGAGCGCCGGCAGCCCGATCGACGACATCGTCATCACGAAGAACATCGCGGCGAATACCGGCATCACCGCCGACAGCCCGCCATAGGCCGAAATCTCCCGCGTGTGGCGCCGTTCGTACGCGATGCCCACCAGGAGGAAGAGCGCCCCCGTGGAGATGCCGTGATTGAGCTGGTGCACGATGCTGCCGGTGATCCCGGCGGGTGTCAGCGTGAACATCCCGAGGATCGCCATGCCCATGTGGCTGACGCTCGAGTAGGCGACGAGGCGCTTCCAGTCGCTCTGGGCCAGCGCGACGAGGGCGCCGTAAATGATCCCGACAATCGCCAGCCCGGCCATGAGCGGCACGAACTGGCGACTTGCGTCCGGCAGCACCGGAAGACTGAATCGCAGAAATCCGTAGGCGCCCATCTTCAGCATCACGGCCGCGAGAATGACCGAGGCGGCCGTCGGCGCATCGGTATGCGCGTCGGGCAGCCAGGTGTGGAGCGGGAAGAGCGGGACCTTCACCGCGAAGCCGCAGAAGAACGCGAGGAAGATCCAGGTCTGCAGCCCTGCCGGCACGGCCAGCTCGTGGAACTTCGTGATGTCGAAGGAGTACGCGCCGGTCACCGAGTGGGCATAGAAGTAGAGCCCCAGGATGCCGAGCAGCATCACGACGCCGCCAACGAGGGTGTAGAGAAAGAACTTGATGGCCGAGTAGAGCCGGCGCCCCCCGCCCCAGATGCCAATGAGGAAATACATGGGGACGAGCATGGCTTCCCAGAACAGGAAGAACAGCAACGCGTCGAGGGACACGAAGGCGCCGATCATCCCTGTCTGAAGGATCAGCAGGAGGACGTAGTACTCCTTGACGCGCTCGGTGATGGACGACCAGGACGACAGGATGGCGATTGCGCCGATGAGCGTCGTGAGCAGCACGAGCATCGCGCTCAAGCCGTCCACGCCGAGAAAGTACGAGGCCCCCATGGACGGGATCCACTCGGCGCGCTCGACGAACTGCCACGGAGCGCCCTGCCCCTGGTACCGGAACCAGAGTGGAAGCGACGTGACGAACCCGGCGGCGCCGCAGAGATTCGCGATCCAGCGGATGGCCGTGACGTGACGACGCGGAATGGTGAGCAGCAGCAGCGCACCCGCGAGCGGCGTGAAGAGGACGACCGAGAGCACGTGGTCGTTGAAGAGCGACATCAGACGTGTCCCGCGACCGGCTGACGGGATCCCGATCGCTGTGCGTGGAAGGGGAAGTGTTGCATGCCGCTCACCACCCCCCCAACAGGTACAGCGTGAGGAACGCAAACAGACCGCACGCCATGAGCAGCGCGTAGTTCTGGACAAGGCCGGTCTGCAGCCGCCGGGTCTGAAAACTCAGACGCGCCGCGCCGCGTGCGATCGTGCCGACGACACCGTCCACGACGTGCTTGTCAGTCATGCGCGAGATCCACGCAGCGATCTGCGTCAGGGAACCGACCCCGTCTACGGCGGCATCGAGGATCCGGCGATCGACGAGAGCCAGCGTCCTCGCCGCGCTGAGCGTGGGGCGCACGACCGTCGTTCGATAGAGTGCGTCGACGTAGAGCTGGTTCCCCAGCGCGGCGTGGACCCTCGGCCATCTCGCGGCCACGCGCCCAGGCACGTCCGGATGCGTCACGTACAGCAGGCGGGCGGCGAACACAGCCGCGCCAGCGACGAGCACCGACAGCGCCATCACGGCGAGCTCGACAAGGCGGCCCGGTGGGGCGACGGCCGCTGGGGACAAGAGCGACGCCATGTTGCCGGTCCCCCCGACGCTCGGCTCGAGAAAACGACCCAGGACGTCCCCTCCGCCCAGGGCGGCAGGAATCCCGACGACCGCGGAGAGGACAACGCCCGCCGCGAGCGCGACCAGCGGCACCCACATCGCGCGCGGGCCGTGATGCTCCTCGAGACCGATGACGCTGGACTCTCGATCCACGAGTCCGGGGTCAGGATCCTGCGGATCCGACCCGGACGGCGCGGCGGGGCCGTGCGTGACTTCGTGCCGCGCACGCTGTGCCTGTCCGTGCGCCTGGGCGTCGCGCGGGTGGCCGACCCGATGGACGGCGGCGGCGGTCGCGGCGTCTGGCGATGCGACGGGCGACCACGCCGGCCCGCGGTATGGCCCGAAAAACGTGAGGCACATCAGGCGGCCGATGTACAGCGCGCTCAGCAGGGACGCGCCCAGCACGACGACGAACAGGACCGGGCTCGCGCCAAGGGCCCGGAGCTGGATGGCGTCCTTGCTGAAGAATCCGGAGAGCGGCGGGATGCCCGCAAGCGCCAGCGCCCCGATTGACATGGTGATGGCGGTGATCGGCATGCGGCGACGGAGCCCCCCCATGCGACGCATGTCCTGCTCGCCGCTGAGCGCGTGAATCACCGAGCCGCCGCCGAGGAAGAGGAGCGCCTTGAAGAACGCGTGGGTCGCCAGGTGGAAGATGGCCGCTCCGAACGCCCCGACGCCGGCGGCCACGAACATGTAGCCGACCTGCGAGACGGTGGAGAACGCGAGGACGCGCTTGATGTCCGTCTGGACGAGCGCCACGGCGGCGGCCGACAGCGCCGTCACGGCGCCGACCGTCGCCACAATGTGGAGGACGAGCGGCGCCTGTTCGAAGAGCACGGCGTTGCGCGCGATGACGTAGACGCCGGCCGTCACCATGGTCGCCGCATGGATGAGCGCCGAGACGGGCGTCGGCCCTTCCATCGCGTCCGGCAGCCACACGAACAGCGGAATCTGTGCGCTCTTCCCCACCGCTCCGACACACAGCAGCAGGCAGATGGCTGACAGCACGCCGAAACCGGCGGTCTCTCGAGGCAGCGCGGCGGCCGCGGCAGCCACGTCGGGGAACTCGGTCGTGCCGAAGGTGAAGAACACCAGGAAGATTCCGAGCAGAAACCCGAGGTCACCGATCCGGTTCACGAGGAAGGCTTTCTTGCCGGCGTCCGCGGCGCTCGGCTTCCGGTACCAGAATCCAATCAGCAGGTAGGAGCAGAGGCCGACGCCTTCCCACCCGACGAACAGCACCACGAAATTGCCGGCCAGGACGAGGAGGAGCATGAACGCACAGAACAGGTTCATGTAGGCGAAGAATCGCGCGTATGCGCCCGCGGGCTCATCTCTCATGTATGCGGTCGCGTACAGGTGGATCCAGAAGCCGATGCCCGTCACGACGAGGAGCATCACGCTGGCGAGCGGATCGACGCGAAGCGACCAGGCGACCCTGAACATGCCGATGCCGCCGGCCGTCGCGAGCGGAATCTCCGGGATCCAGTCTCCCAGGACGAGCTCCGAGATTCGGGCCTCGGCAGGGGCCGACACGATCGCCCCCAACACCAACAGCGAAGCGACGAGGGCGGCGCCGATAGCGGCGCACGCGACGACAGCGCTCGCCGCGCGGCTGAACCACCGGATGCCCAGCAGCCCCAGGACCAGGGCGGCTGCCGCCGGCACCGCCGGAATGAGCCAGAGGTGCGTCATCATCCGCGACCGGCGCCGGGCGGAACGCCGGCGCCTACCATTTCATGATGTCCATGTCGTCCATGTTCAGCGTCTCCTTGTTTCGGAAGAACGCGAGCACGATCCCGAGGCCGACGGCCGCTTCCGCCGCCGCGACCGCGACGACGAACACCGCAAACACCTGCCCGGCGGCATCGTGGAGTTGCGACGCGAACGCCGCGAGGTTGATGTTCACCGCGTTCAGCATCAGTTCGATCGACATGAACACGACGATGATGTTCCGGCGGACGAGCACGCCCACGAGACCGGTCGTGAAAAGAGCAGCTGACAGCACGAGGTAGTGATACGGCGTGATGGGTGTCACATGTCCTTCCGGGCCAGGAGGATTGCGCCCACCATCGCGACGAGCAGGAGCATGGACGCGAGCTCGAACGGCACGAGGTAGTCAGTGTAGAGCAGCATGCCGACCGCTTCGGTATTTCCCGACGGCAGCGTCGCCGCCACGGGCGTGATCGCGGCGGCCGGACGCGCCGCGGAATACACCAGGATCCCGGAGATCTCGGCCAGCATGATGACCGCAACCGCGAACCCGACGCGCGAGTGACGGCGCCTGTCGGTGGCGGCCGTCGCGGACGCGCGCAGATTGACCAGCATCACCACAAACAGGTACAGCACGACGATTCCGCCGGCGTAGACGAGGACCTGGATGACCGCCAGGAACTCCGCCCCGAGCATCACGTACACCATCGCGACGCACAGGAAGTTCGCCACGAGGAACAGCACGCAGTGCACCGTGTTCCGCGCGGTCACGACGAGCACGCCCAGCCCGAGGATCGTCGAGGCGAGCACATAGAATGCGAGTGATTCGATCATGACCGTCGGCTACAGCAATACCTTCAACACCGCGGTGACCACCAGGTTCGCGATGCCCAGCGGGATGAGCACCTTCCACCCCAGGCGCATCAGCTGGTCGTAGCGATAGCGCGGAAGCGTCGCACGGATCCAGATGAACACGTACAGGAAGACGAACGTCTTCGAAAGGAACCATACCCACCCGGGCACGTGCCCGAGCGCCCGGAGCGCCGCGACGCCGGGAAACGGCCGGAGCCAGCCGCCGAAGAACAGCGTCGTCGCGACGGCCGACACCACGATCATGTTCGCGTATTCCGCCAGGAAGAACAGCGCGAACCGCATGCCGCTGTACTCGGTGTGGAACCCTCCGGTGAGCTCCTGCTCCGCCTCCGGCAGGTCGAACGGGGCGCGATTCGTCTCGGCGAGCCCCCCGATGAAGAACACGACGAACGCGACAGGCTGCACGAACACGTACCACATCCGTGCGGTCGACTGGGCCTCGACGATCCCGACCATGCTGAGAGTGCCTGACATCACCACGATGCTGACCAGCATCATCGTGATGGCAATCTCGTAGCTGATGAGTTGCGCCGACGCGCGCAGTCCGGCGAGGAGCGGAAACTTGCTGTTCGAGGCATAGCCGGCGAGGATGATGCCGTACACGCCGATGGACGTAATCGACACGATATAGAGCAGGCCCACATTGAGGTCGGCGATGACGAGCGTGACCGCGTGGCCGAAGAGTGTGACCTCCTGGCCGAACGGCACGACCGCGAACGCGACGAGAGCCGGCACGATGGCGACAATCGGCGCGAGCGTGAAGACCCACTTGTCGGCACGCGCCGGGGTGATGTCCTCCTTCAGCAGAAGCTTGATCGCATCCGCCACCGGCTGCAGCATCCCGTGCGGGCCGACCCGCATGGGGCCCAGCCGCACCTGCACCCACGCGATCACCTTGCGCTCGAGGAGCGTCATGAACGTGACCGACACGAGCACGGCGTTGAGCAGGACGAGGATCTTGAGGATCGGCGCGACATACGCGGACATCATCGGTCCACCTCGCCGACGACGATGTCGAGCGACCCGATGAGCGCGACGACGTCCGAGACGAGATGGCCCTGGATGAGCCGCGGAAGCGCCTGGAGATTACAGAATGACGGCGGGCGCACCCGGAACCGGTACGGCGCGTTCGACTTGCCGTCGCTCACGATGAAGAAGCCGAGCTCCCCCTTTGGAGACTCGATGGCGTGATACGTCTCGCCAGCCGGCGGCTTGATCAGCCGGGGGACCCGTCCGAGGATCGGCCCCTCGGGCAGCCCGTCGAGCGCCTGCCGGACGATGCGAATCGACTGTCGGAACTCCTCCATCCTGACGAGGTACCGGTCGTACGTGTCGCCCGTCGATCCGATGGGGACGTCGAATTCGAACTCGTCGTACGCCGCATACGGCTCCGCTTTTCGCAGGTCCCGCGACACCGCCGACGCGCGCAGCGGCGGCCCGGTCAGGCCGATCGCCATGGCATCCTCGCCGCTGATGACGCCGATGTTGCGGGTGCGATTGAGCCAGATGCGGTTCTGCGTCAGGAGCTCTTCGTACTCCTCGACCTTGCGCTCGAACAGGGTGCAGAACGCCTGCACCTTCTGGCCCCAGCCTGCCGGAATATCCAACGGCAGGCCGCCGATGCGCATGGCGTTGTACGTGAGCCGCGCCCCGCAGTACTCCTCGAACAGGTCGAGCACGAGCTCCCGCTCGCGGAACGCATACAGGAACACCGTCATGGCCCCCATGTCCATGGCGTGCGTGCCCAGCCAGAGGCAGTGACTCGCGATCCGCTGCAGTTCGGCGAGGATCGTTCGGATGTAGCGGGCGCGCCGCGGCACCTCGAGCGACATCAGCTTCTCCACGGTCTCGCAGTACCCCAGGTTGTTGCTGGCGGCCGCCACGTAGTCCATCCGGTCGGTCAGCAGGACGATTTGCGCCCAGTCGCGGTGCTCGCACAGCTTCTCGATCCCCCGGTGCAGATAGCCGATGACGATCTCGGAGCCCACGACCCGCTCGCCGTCCAGGCGCAGCACGACACGGAGCACGCCGTGCGTGCTCGGGTGCTGCGGACCCATGTTCAGGACGAGCTCCGTCGTGTCAAACATCGGGCGCCACGCGCGATATGGAGTGCACGACCGGTGTCACTCGATTTCCCCGGCGCGCCGCACGCGCAGCCAGTCCATCGGATTCTCCATCAGCATCTCGCCGGGGCCCTCGAGCGGGTAATCCTTCCGCTGCGGATGCCCCTGCCACTCGTCGGGCATCAGGATCCGGCGCAGGTCCGGGTGCCCGGTGAAGCCGATGCCGAAGAGGTCGAAGACCTCCCGTTCGAGCCAGCTTGCCGCGGGCCATACGGCGGTGACCGACGGCACCGACTCGCCGTCTCCAATCCGCACCTTGACCCGCACGCGATGGCGTAAGGTCGTCGAGCAAAGACAGTAGATCACGTCGAAGCGCGGGGTCCGCGGTGGCCAGTCGATCGCGGTCACGTCGGAGCACAAGTCGAATGCGGCGCCGGGTGCGTGGCGGAGACGAGCCGCCACCTCGAGGAGCCGTGATGGCCGGACGACGACGGACCAGTCGCCCACCCACCACGAAATGTGCTCGACGGCGTCGGGATGCGCTGACTGAAGGTCCGCGATGAACGGAGGGAGCGCGAGACCCGGGGGCGGCGGTGGCTCGGCAGGCCCGGCGGGTGGCGCAATCGTGCGGACGACTTCGCCGGTGCCTGGTGCGGTCCGGGACACCTCGGCGCCAATCGGCTCGGCTTGGGCGCCGGACGGCGGCGCGTTCCCGCCGGATTCGGGTGGAGACTCGGACATGTCGTGTCGCCGTCAGCCGCGCTTCAGAGTTGCCACTCGAGCGCGCCCTTCCTCCAGGCATAGAAGTAGCCGACGACCAGGATGAACAGGAAGACGAGCATCTCGACCAGCCCGAACACCTTCAGCCGGTCCAAGGACACGGCCCATGGAAACATGAACACGGTTTCCACATCGAAGATGACGAACAGCATCGCGATGAGGTAGTAACGGATGCTGTACCGATCGCGCGCATCGCCGGTCGTCTCGATCCCGCATTCGTACGGCTGGAGCTTGACGGAATTGGGCTTTTCCGCGTGAACGAGCTTCGAGGCGAGGATCGTGAACACCGCAAATCCTGCGGCAATCAGGATGAAGAGAAAAATCGGGATGTAGCTCCTGAGCATGGCGCGAGACCGGCGAGGCGGCCTCCAGGCGGGCCCTGCTCATCGGAAGCCGGGCTGGTTATAGCATGCGCTCCGGGGGGTGTCAAGAAACCGCAAACCCCTATGTGACAACAATTTTCGGAGATCTCGCGTTCTTGACGGTCCGCGCGCGCGGGGCCTATACTCGGGATCAGAGGCTCCCCACATGATCCAGGCGTTTCTAGCGCTCGGGCTTGCCGCCCTGGCGCTCGGCTCTTTCGATCCCGGCGGCCAGGCCGCCCCAGTCCGGCCCGCGTCTGAATCCCGCTCGCAGACGGTCTATGTGAGCGTGCTCGACGCCAAGCACACGCCCGTGACCGGGTTGTCCGCGGCCGACTTCACCGTGCGTGAGGACTCTGCCGCGCGAGAAGTCCTGAGAGCGGAGCCAGCCACCGATCCCATGCAGGTTGTGCTGATTGTCGACGACAGCCAGGCGGCCGGCGACGCGCTGGTGCCGTTGCGTCAGGGGCTGAGCGCCTTCGTCGACAAGCTCAAGGGCCGAGCCGAAATCGGCATCGTCACCGTCGGCGACCGGTCCATGTCGCTCGTGCCCTCGACAACCGACCCGACCGCCCTCAAGAACGGGATCAACCGGATATTCGCGCGGACCGGCGCCGGCGCCTATCTGCTCGACGCCGTCATGGACGTCAGCCAGGGCTTCCAGCGGCGCAAAGCCCAGCGCCCGGTGATCGTAGCGCTCACGTTCGAAGGCACGCAGTTCAGCAACCTCCAGTACGACACCGTCCTGAAGCCGCTCGAAACGAGCGGCGGGGTCCTCCACGTGCTCACCGTGGGCACCCCCTCCGCGTCGATGGTGGACGAGATGCGCAATCGCAACCAGCTCATCGCCGAGGGCACGGAGCGAACCGGGGGACGCCGGGATCAGGTGCTGACGCCGTCCGGCATTGCCGAGGCACTGCCGCGTGTCGCCGACGAACTCCTGAGTCAGTACGCTGTGATCTATGGCCGTCCCGAGATGCTGATCCCGCCCGAGAAGATCCAGGTCAAAGTGTCGCGGCCGGACGTGACGGTTCGGGCTCGGACCCGGACGGCGGGGCGCTGATGCGCCGGCGCATCGCGATGCTCGGCACCGCCTGCGCGTGCGTCCTCGCCGTCTCGCTGGCGGCCCGGCAAGGGCGTTTCCGCGCGGGGGTCGAGCTCGTGTCCCTCAGCGTGACGGTCACGGACGGCACGAAGGACGCCAAGTACGTCACCGGCCTCGACCAGGACGACTTCGACGTCTTCGAAGACGGCGTCAAGCAGTCGATCACGTTCTTCTCACGCGTCCAGCAACCGATTGCCCTTGCGATTCTGCTCGACACCAGCAACAGCATGGAAGAGAAGCTGGCCACGGCGCAGGAAGCGGCGATCGGGTTCGTGCGCCGGATGCGCAAGGACGATGCGATGGAAGTCATCGACTTCAACAGCCAGGTCCGGATCCCGCAGCCTTTCACCTCGGACCCTGCCGCGCTCGAGCGCGCGATCCGCCAGACGACGGTCAATGGGTCGACCTCGCTGTACAACGCCATCTACGTGTCCTTGAGGGAACTGAAGAAGGAACGCGCCGTGACGGCCGAGGAGATTCGACGTCAGGCGATCGTGGTGCTGTCGGACGGCGACGATACGTCGAGCCTGGTCGAGTACGAGGAGGTCCTGAACCTCGCGAAGCGCTCGGAAACCGCGATCTACGCGATCGGGCTGCGCCAGGCGGAGGCGGGGCGCCCGCACTTCAAGGAAGCCGAATTCGTGCTGCGCCAGCTGTCGCAGGAGACGGGCGGCCGCGTGTTCTTCCCGACCGCGGTTGCAGAGCTGCCGAGAATCTACGAGCAGATCTCGGAGGAGCTTGCGAGCCAGTACAGCATCGCCTACACCTCGAAGAACCCGATGCGCAACGGCGCGTGGCGCCGCATCGACGTCCGCATGACCAAACCCGGCCTCACGGCTCGCGCACGCCGGGGGTATTTCGGGCCTGACAACCGATAGGCGCCTCCATGCACCTCCTTCCGCTCGTGCTCTACGCCGCCGCCGCCGCCGCGTACGCCGCCCACTTCACCCGGCGCGACGCCCGAACCGGGCGCCTCGCCACGGCCACGCTCGGCGCCGGGGTGCTGGCGCATACCTTCGTCATTGGCATGCAGACGATGCAGGCGGGCAACGCGCCGCTCGTGGGGACGAGCGCCGCGATTTCCGCCTTCGTGTGGCTGCTCGGGCTGTCGTACCTGTACGTGGAGTTGACGTCCGACGAGCGATCGATGGGCATGTTCGTCGCCATCCTGCTGGCGCTGCTCGCGATCATTCCGGCGCTCGATCCCACAATCCCGCCCAGACCGCCGGTCCTCCAGAGCCCGCTCTTTACGATTCACGTGGTGTCGGTCCTCTTTGCGTACGCGAGCTTCGCCCTGGCGTTCGTGCTCGGCCTGACGTACGTGCTGCTCTTCAAGGAAATCAAGGCCAAGCAGCTCGGGTTTTTCTACGCACGCCTTCCCTCTTTGCAGGTTCTGGACGTGATGAACGGGCGGGCCATCACCGTCGGCTGGATTTGCCTGACCTTCGGCGTCGCCGTCGGCGCCATCTGGGCGACCCAGGTGCAGTCTTCGCCGGATCCACGCGCGCAGGCGATGAAGATTGCCGATCCGAAGATTCTCGTCGCCCTGCTGTGCTGGGGCGTGTATGCATTCGCCGTCTTCGCCCGCCGGGCCGGGGGGTGGAGCGGACGACGGGCCGCGTACTTGTCCGCCCTGGCGTTCGTCCTGGTGCTCCTCAACTTCGTACCCGTGGGCTATTTCCTCACGAAGAGCCATAACTTCTGACATGCGCCTGTTCGCAGTCGGTCTGAGCCATCGCACCGCGCCCGTCGATCTGCGGGAATGCGTGGACTTCGCCAGGGGCGGGGTCGACGTGGCGCTGTCTGCGCTGGCATCGCAGGGCATCGGGCGCGAGGTCGTCGTGCTCTCCACGTGCAATCGCGCGGAGATCTATGCCGCCGGCGAGACGGAGGCCACCGCCGAGGGCGTCGGACGATTTTTCAGCGAGTACCACAAGCTGCCGCATGCGGCGGTCGCGGAACATCTGTACCTGCGGCGCGGCGCCGAAGCCGCACGCCACCTGTTCCGGGTCGCCGCCGGGCTCGACTCGCTCGTGGTCGGCGAGCCCCAGATCCTGGGGCAGGTCAAGGCCGCCTACTCCACGGCGAGCGACCTCCACTACACCGGCACGCTGACCAATCGCCTGTTCCATTCGGCGTTCGCGGCGGGCAAGCGCGTACGCGCCGAGACCGGCCTCGGCGAAGGGGCGGTGTCCGTCAGTTATGCGGCGATTGCACTCGCCAGGAAGATCTTCGGCCATCTCCAGGGGCGGAGCGTCCTGATCCTCGGCGCGGGGGAGATGGCGAAGCTGACCGGAGTGCATCTCCAAGCGCAGCAGGTCAAGGAGATTGCGATCGCGAGCCGCACGCTGGCTGCCGCTGAGGGCCTCGCGTCACGCCTCGGAGGCCGCGCGGTCGCGTGGGACGCGCTCGACGAGGCCCTGGCGGCTGCCGACATCGTCATCACGGCCACCGGCGCCGCCGAACCCGTGCTGACCCGGTCGCGCATGGAGGACGTCATGCGGCCGCGGCGCAATCGCCCGGTGTTCGTCATCGATATCGCGGTGCCGCGGGACGTCGAGGCGACGGTCGGCAATCTCGACCAGGTATTCCTGTACAACATCGACGACTTGCAGATGATCGTGAAAGAGAACCTGGCCAGGCGGGGCGGGGAGCTCGTCCGCGCCGAGGCCATCGTCGAAGAAGAGGTGGCGCGGTTCACGTCATGGATGCAGTCCCGCGAGGTCGTGCCCACGGTCGTCGCGCTTCGTCAGCGATTCGAGGCGATCCGCAAGGGAGAACTGGCGCGCCTCGAGCCGAAGATGGCGGGGCTTCAGCCGGACGCGCGGGCGCGCATCGACGAAATCACGCGACTCATCGTCGAGAAGCTGCTGCTCACGCCGACCGAGCAGCTGAAGGCGTTGAATGACGAGACGACCGTCACCGCGTACGCGGACGCACTGAGCAAGCTGTTCAGTCTGCAGGAGGCGGCAGGCGCGGAGGGCGACGAGCCGGCGAAAGCGGGCCGATCGACGGGGATGCCAACGGACACCTCCGGGACATGACCACCCTCAGGATCGGCACCCGCGGCAGCGCGCTGGCGCTCTGGCAGGCACGCGCCGTCGCGGCGCTCATCGAGGCATCGGGCGCGGCTGTGGAGATCGTCGTGATCCGGACGGGCGGGGACCGTCTCCAGCAGGCACCGCTCTCCGAGGTCGGCGGCAAGCGGCTGTTCGTCAAGGAAATCGAGGACGCGCTGCTCGCCGAGGAGATCGATATCGCGGTGCACAGCGCCAAAGACATGTCGGCCGTCCTCCCCTCCGGACTCGACATCGCGGCCGTCCTGCCGCGCGAGGATCCGCGTGACGCGGTCGTGCTCCGGGGGGGCAGGCAGCCGGAGGATTTTGTCGCAGCGATTAGGCGGCTCGACGGGGATGCCGTGATTGGAACCGGCAGCGTCCGCCGGGCCGCGCAGCTCGTGAGCCTCCTGCCGCACGCGCGGTTCGCCGGTATCCGGGGCAATGTCGATACGCGGCTCCGGAAGCTGGAGACGGGAGACTTCGATGCGCTCATCCTGGCGGCGGCCGGTCTCCGCCGCCTGGGGCTCGACGACCGGATCGCCGCGACCATTCCGGTGGATGTCTGTGTTCCCGCTCCGGGGCAGGGCATTGTCGCGGTGGAGACCCGGTCCGGCGATCTGGCCTCGCGTGGCGCGCTCGCAGGTGCGGACGACCCCGCGACGGCGGTATTGTTGACGGCGGAGCGCGCGGTCGTCGCCGGCCTCGGGGGGGGCTGCCAGTTGCCGCTCGGCGCCGTTGCGGTGCACGAGGGGAGCTCGATCCGGATGCTCGGGCTCGTCGCGTCGCCGGATGGACGGCGGGTCATCCGGCGGGAGGCGTCGGGACCGCGGGACGATCCGTGGGGGCTCGGGAGGCGGCTGGCCGACGCACTGGCCGAGGCGGGCGCCCTCGACATTCTCGAGGGCGTGCGCGTGACGGCGAACGCCGCAGATCGACGCACCGCTCACGAGTAGCCATCCATGAAGCTGCCCTGCGTCTACATCGTCGGAGCCGGGCCCGGTGATCCGACGCTCATCAGCGTCCGCGGTCAGCGGTGTCTCGAAGCAGCGGACGTCGTGGTGTACGACCACCGCGTCCACGCGCGCCTGTTGCGGGGCGCGCGGCGCGATGCCGAGCGCATCGACGTGGGGGCGGCTGCGCCGAGGCCGTTCGACCAGGATGCGATTACGTTCCTGCTCGCGGAGAAGGCGCGGGAAGGCAAGGTCGTGGTCCGGCTGAAATGGGGCGACCCGTTCGTGTTCGACAGCGGCGGAAAGGAGGCGCTGTTCCTGCACGAGCAGGGCATCCCGTTCGAGGTGGTGCCCGGGATCCCCGTCGCCATTGCCGGTCCGGCGTACGCGGGGATACCCGTGACGTACCCGAAGGCCGGCGACACCCTGGTTCTCGTCCGCGGGCACGAAAATGAGTCCGACGAGCTGCAGGTGGACTGGACCCGGCTGGCCGGTCTTGGCGGGACGCTCGTCTGCTACGCGGGGGCGCGCCAGATTGCGGCGGCGACGCGCGCGCTGCTCGACCATGGGCGGGCGGCGGACGAAGCGGCTGCGCTCATCTACGACGCGACGCTCCCCTCCCAGCGTACGGTGGCGGGAACGCTCGGCACGATTGCCGGCCTGGTGGACTCCGCCGCCCCGGCGCTGCTGGTTGTCGGCGTGGTGGCCGGCCTCCGTTCGCACCTGCGGTGGTTCGACGATCGACCGCTTTCGGGCCGCCGGATCGTCGTCACGCGGTCGCGCGAGCAGGCCGGGGAGCTCATCGACATGCTGGAAGAGCGGGGCGCGGAGGCCGTCGGAGTGCCCGCGATCCGGATTGCTCCACCGCAGGACCTCTCGGCGCTGGACGCCGTGTGCGCGCAGGCGGGCACGTTCGACTGGATCGTCTTCACGAGCGCGAACGCGGTGGACCACTTCATGAGCCGGCTGCTCGCGAGCGGGGACGTTCGCGACCTGCACGGCGTGCGCCTGTGCACCGTCGGTCCGTCCACGGCCGCGCGGCTCCACCGATACGGCCTGCGCGTGGACCTGACGCCTGGCGAGTTCCGGGCGGACGCGGTGTTCGCGGCGATGCGCGACGCAGGCGTCCTCGAGGGCGCGCGTGTGCTGCTGCCGCGGGCCGACCTGGCCCGCGACCACCTGGCTGACGAACTGAAACTGGCAGGGGCCGACGTCGTCGAAGTCGTTGCATATCGGACGGTTCCCGAGGCGGCCGAGCGTGGATCGGACCAGGATATCTACCGCATGCTGCTCGATCGGCAGATCGACGCCGTCACGTTCGCGAGCGCGTCGGCCGTCCGGAACTTCGTCGAGGTGCTCGGTCGCGACCAGGCTGCGGATCTGCTGCGGACGGTGGTCGTCGCGTCGATAGGCCCCGTGACCGCCGAGGCGGCACACCAGCTCGGTATCCTGACCACGGTGATGCCGCCCCGCTACACGATTCCGGATCTCGTGGACGCGCTCGTGGAACATTTCACCAGGATTCCTGAACCACATCTCACATGACGCTGAAAATCCAACCAGAATCCCACGCGAGGCAAGGGCCGCGCGCGGGCGACACCGTGCCGGGCGGGTTTCTGCGGCGCCGGCCGCGCCGTTTGCGGCGAACCGCCGCGATCCGCGCGCTGGTCCGGGAGACACGGCTGTCTCCCGACATGTTCATCTACCCGCTGTTCGTCTGCACGGGGGAAGGACAGCGGCGGGAAGTTGGGTCGATGCCCGGCGTGTACCAGTTGTCGGTCGACGAGGCTGTCCGCGAAGCCGCAGCGGCAAGGAGCGAGGGCATTCCAGGCGTGCTGCTGTTCGGGCTTCCGGACGCGAAGGACCCGGCAGGGTCGAGCGCCTACGATCCCGAGGCGCCGGTGCAGTCCGCCGTCCGTGCCATCAAGCGGGAGGTGCCCGGGCTGCTCGTGGTGACGGACGTGTGCCTGTGCGAGTACACGTCGCACGGCCACTGCGGCATCGTCGTGGACGAGGAGATCGTCAATGATCTGACCGTCGATCAGCTCGTGCGCGCCGCGGTGTCCCACGCCGCGGCCGGCGCTGACGTGGTGGCTCCGTCCGACATGATGGACGGGCGGGTCGGAGCCATTCGCACCGCACTCGACGAGGCGGGTTTCGCCGACACGGCGATCATGTCGTACGCGGTGAAATACTGTTCCGCGTTTTACGGGCCGTTCCGTGAGGCGGCCGACTCGGCGCCCGCATTCGGCGACCGGCGGTCGCACCAGATGGATCCAGCCAACGTGGAAGAAGCCCTCCGCGAAGTCGAGCTCGATATCGAGGAAGGCGCGGACATGGTGCTCGTCAAGCCGGCCCTCGCGTACCTGGACGTGATTGCGCGTGTCAAGGCTGAGTTCGGGTATCCCACGGCGGCGTACCAGGTCAGCGGCGAGTACGCGATGCTCAAGGCCGCTGCGCGCAATGGCTGGATCGACGAGCCCCGTGCGATGATGGAAACCTTGACGTCGATACGTCGTGCGGGCGCAGACATGATCATCACCTACTACGCGCGCGTCGCGGCACGCGCGCTCGCAGGGCGGTAACGGCGGGAAGGGAATCCGCACGGCGGAGCTCGTGGTTTCTCTAGCGGCAACAGTCAACAGGAGGACGGATGCGAAAGACTTCTCTCGGTATTCTCGTCGCGGCAGTCATGGCGGCGCTCACGCTCACCGCGTACGCGGCGGCGGCGAAGGGCTACCAGTTCACCGGCGTCGTGAAGAGCGTCGACGGCGCAACGTTCACCGTGCAGAAGAGCGCGTCCGAAACGTGGGAATTCAGCACGGACGCCTCCACCAAGGGGTCGCCGAAGGTCGGCGACAAGGTCACCGTCCAGTACCGCATGATCGCGACGAACATCGACTCGAAGGCGGCCGGACCGGCGGCCAAAGCGGCGCCGGCCGCGGCGGCAAAGCCGGCGGCCCCGGCCGCGAAGAAGAAGTAGCAGCGGGCAAGTCGCGCGGGTGATCATGCTATCGTCGCGGGATGCTCTCGAGAAAACGCACCCGCTATCCGCGGTCTGAAAAGCTGTTCGCGGCCTCGTCGCGCATTCTCCCCGGAGGCGTCGACAGCCCCGTCCGCGCCTTCACGGCGGTCGGCGCGACACCGCTGTTCATTGTCCGCGGGCGCGGCGCAACCATCGAGGATGCGGACGGGCACAAGTACGTCGACTATGTGATGTCGTGGGGGCCGCTGATCCACGGCCATGCCCCGAAAGGGCTGCTCGAGACGCTCGCCGACACGGCGGCGCGCGGGACGAGCTTCGGTGCGCCGACCGAACTCGAGACCCGGCTCGCGCACCGGGTGGCCATGCTCATGCCGTCGATGGAGCGCGTACGGTTCGTGAGCTCCGGCACCGAAGCGGCCATGAGTGCGGCGCGCGTCGCACGCGCGTTCACGAAGCGCGACAAGATCGTCAAGTTCGAGGGCTGCTATCACGGCCATGCCGATGCGTTCCTCGTCAAGGCGGGGTCCGGCGCGATGACGCTCGGCGTACCCACGAGCCCCGGCGTCGCCGCGGCCGCGGCGGCGGACACGCTGGTGGCGCGCTACAACGATCTCGAATCGGTGCGCGACGTCCTCGAGAAAGCCGGCGGGTCGGTCGCGGCCGTGTTCGTCGAGCCGATTGCCGGCAACATGGGCCTCGTCACGCCGCAGCCCGGCTTTCTGCCGGGCCTGCGCGCGCTCTGCGATCGCGCAGGCGCGATGCTCGTGTTCGACGAAGTGATTTCAGGATTCCGGGCAGCCGCGGGTGGTGCGCAGCAGGTGTTCCGCGTCCGCCCGGATCTGACGTGCCTCGGCAAGATCATCGGGGGCGGCCTGCCCGTCGGCGCCTACGGCGGACGCGCCGACGTGATGCAGCTCGTGTCTCCTGCGGGCCCGGTGTATCAAGCCGGAACCCTGTCGGGAAACCCCCTCGCGATGGCCGCGGGCCTCTGGGCAATCCAGGAGCTCTCCGCCCGGCTCTACAAACACCTGGCCAGGCTCGGAGCGCAGCTTGCCGCGGGTCTTGCCGAGGCGGCCCGGGACGCTGGCGTGCCCATGCAGGTCAACGGATTCGGCTCGCTGCTGACGCCGTTCTTCACCGACCGGGCGGTTCGCGATTACGATTCGGCGCTCACCTCCGACACGGCCGCGTACGGCCGGTTTTTCAGGGGCATGCTCGCGCGCGGTATCTACATTCCTCCGTCCCAGTTCGAGGCCTGGTTTCTCTCGGGCGCGCACACGACCCGCGACATCGAGAAGACAGTCAGGGCGGCGAGGGCCGCCCTCAAGGAAATGTGAGCGACGCCCTCAGCGGATGGCCGGCGGGGTGTCGAGCCGCACGCGGAGAATCGTGCCGGCCGGCAGCGTGACGTCCTTGCCTTCCGTCGCCGCCACCGTCCCGCCGCCGCCAATCAGGACGCCGAGCAGCGCCCCCTTGACGCCCCCGATGATGCCGCCGATGATCGCGCCCACACCTGCGCCCGCGCCGATCTTGCTCGCCTCACCCCTGATCCCTTCGCTCTCGAGCGCCTGGGTGACGGTGCCGCGGATCGGGTAGTCGCGGCCGCGGACCGTCAACTGGTCGAACGCGACCGTGAGGCTCCCCTTCCGCTCCATCCGAGTGGTCTTCGTCACGCTGCTCACGACGCCCCGAACCAGGGAGCCCGCCGGGATGAGGACCGTGTTTCCCTGGTAAAGATCCGCCACCGTCGTCGCCTCAAACCGCTGCTCGACCTGGGCGGTTGCCGAAGAGAGCTCGTTCTCGAGCCGGACGTCAATCTCCTGCCCTGACGGGATCACGCTGTGGTTCGAGCCCCGCGTATTGGTCCCCTGATCCGACCGCGTGCGATCGTCGTTCGTGGATCCGCTCCGCGTGCCCTGGCCCCGATCGTCGATGGTTCCGTTACGCGACCCCTGCGCCGGGCGACTGCGACCGTCCGAGGCTGACCCGCCGGCGACGCCGCCAGTGACGCCGCCGTTCGCGCCCGTGCGGCTGCTGTTGGTGCTCCACGCCGGGTTGTCGCTTCGGTTGTCACCCGTGGCCCTGGATCTCAGGTCCTGAAGCCGATCCCGGACATCGGTATAGTCGCTCCGGTTGATCGTCCCTTCCCGCCGCATCTTCACCTTGAGGTAGACCACGTCATCGCCGAGATCATCGAGGTCGGACTGCAGCCGCGACGCGGCGTCCGGGTTGCTGCTCCTGAGACGCGAGACTTCACTGCTCGCTTGATACACCTGGTCCTGCAGCCGCTGAATGTCGGCGGAGGTCACGCTTTGCGCAGACGCGGGCCAGGCGAACGCCGCCAGCATCGCAAGCACGCCACACACTCGGAGCCACGCGGACAACGACACGCTGTTTCGTTTCATCTTTCCAATCCTCACGTCAACATCCAGGGCCGCCCCCGCCTTTCATCGATTGGCGTGAACCGGGGCGCCGCCCTGGACGACAGTTCAGGCACCAGCGATGCAAAAGCAACGCCCTCGACAGAGACCGCCGCAACGGGTCCGCGGTTCGCGCTAAGCGCCTCTCAGGCGGCCACTTACCGGTATACGCCCGAGACCGGTGCTCGAAGTCATGGACAGGCTGGTGCGCGGCGACGACGTGGTTTGAGGACAGGTGAACGGCAAAGCTACACGAGGGGTCCCGGTGAGACCGGGTGGTATGATCGAGACTCTCGAATGGCACTCCTCAAACTGCACAAGACAGTCGGTGTGCGCGTGGGCACGGTCCAGGTCGGCGGCGGCGCGCCTGTCGTGGTCCAGTCGATGACGATGACGGACACGGCGGATGTCGAGGGCACCAGCCGGCAGTGCATCGAACTGGCGCAGGCGGGCTCCGACATGGTCCGCGTCACGGTCAACGTCGCCGAAGCGGCGGCGGCCGTCCCCGAGATCAAGCGGCGGATGCTCGACGCTGGCGTGACCGCGCCGTTGATCGGCGATTTTCACTACAACGGCCACCTGCTGCTCACCCGGTATCCGGAGTGCGCGCAGGCCCTCGACAAGTACCGCATCAATCCGGGGAACGTCGGCACGGGCCGTCGCCGTGACGAGCAATTCGCCACCATTTGCGGCGTCGCGCGCGACCGGGGCAAGCCGGTTCGGATCGGCGTGAATGGCGGGTCGCTCAACCAGGAGCTCGTGCTCGCGAAGATGCAGGAGAACACGGACCGCGACCTCGGGCTCACGTCCGAGGAAATCATCAACGAGTGCATGGTCCTGTCCGCCCTCCAGTCCACGGAGCTCGCGCTCGACTCTGGTTTGCGGAAAGACCAGATCATCATCTCGTGCAAGACATCCCGGCCCCGCGACCTGATCTCCGTCTACCGCGACCTCGCGCGACGCACGGATCAGCCCCTGCACCTCGGCCTCACCGAAGCGGGCATGGGCACGAAGGGAATCGTGTGGTCGTCCGCGGCGATGGGCATCCTGCTGAACGAAGGGATCGGCGACACCATCCGCGTATCGCTGACGCCGCGACCGGGCGGCGATCGGCGGGAGGAGGTGTACGCCGCATGCGAGCTCCTGCAGGCGCTCGGGATCCGCTCGTTCTCGCCGAGCGTCACCGCGTGTCCCGGGTGCGGCCGGACGACCAGCAGCACCTTCCAGGAGCTCGCGGAGCGCACGCAGGATTACATCCGTGAACGAATGCCCGAGTGGAAGCTCCTGCACGAGGGCGTGGAAACGATGACGCTCGCCGTGATGGGCTGCGTCGTCAATGGCCCGGGCGAGTCGAAGGCGGCGAGCATCGGGATCAGCCTGCCGGGCACCGGCGAGGCTCCCAACTGCCCTGTCTACATCGACGGCCACCATCACACGACGCTGCGCGGGACGTACGACGAGCTCGCGGTGGCCTTCAGGGAGCTCGTCGATAATTACGTCGCCACGCGGTACCCGCAGAAGACGCCAGAGCCCGCGCCGACGCGGAGATGAGGCAGGCGGACCGGACGCTCCGCGGTTGGTGTGTCACTCGATGCGGCTCACCAGCACAGCCCTCTGCTGGTACAGTTACGTGCGCGCCTCGCCGTCGGCCTCCTCACGCGGGTCGCCCGCGCCCGTCACCCTGCCTCAGTGTGGGTTCAGCGAGCCAGTCGGGCGATGCGCCGGGACCACACGGTCAGCAGCGCAACCCCGCAGATGATGAGGCCTGTCGACAGCCCCCACCACAACCCGACGACGCCGTACCCGGCTCCGAAGCACAGCGCGTATCCGAGCGGCAGCCCGATGGCCCAGTGCGCCGCGAGATTCCACAACATGGGCGCGCGCGTGTCACCGAGCCCGCGCAACACGCCCGTCGCGACACCCTGCACCCCGTCGAACAGCTGGAAGATCGCGCCGACGAACAGCAGGGACACGCCGATATCGATGACGGCGCGGTCAGGTGTGAACGCACCGATGAGTTGCCGCGGTACGAGGAGGAACGTCGTCGCCGCGCACGCCATGAACACGGCGCCGAACAGGAGCGCCGTCCAGCCTGACCGTGCGGCTCCCGCCGCGTCGCCGCGGCCCACCGCCAGGCCGACACGCACCGCGCCCGCGGATGCGACGCCCAGCGGGACCATGAACGTGAACGCCGCGATATTGACCGCGATCTGATGGGCGGCCAGGGAGACTGGCGCCAGCCGTCCGGCCAGCGCGGTGGCCGCGGCGAAGACGCCGACTTCGAGCGTGATCTGGCTGGCCGCCGGAAAGCCCAGGCCGACGAGCCGGCGCAGGCGTGGAAACTCGATCCGCAGCGGCGTCGCGAACAGCCCAGGCCGCCGCCCGCGCTCCCGCCGCACGATCACCACGAGCAGAACGGCCGCCATCCCGATACGCGCAATGACCGTCGCCCACGCGGACCCGGTCACCCCCAGCGCGGGGGCGCCGAACCTGCCGTAAATCAGCAGCCAGTTCACGACCAGATTCACGGCGTTCGCGGCGATCAGCGCGAACATCACCGGCCGCACCACGCCCATCCCCTGGAGGTACCGGCGAAAGGACGCATAGAGCAGCAGCGGGAGCACGCTCCACGTCAGGACGGAGAGGTACGGCCGCAGGAGCTGGAGCACCGCCGGATTCAATCCCCACGCGCCAAGCGCCGACGCCAGCGCCCGGAGGAGAAGCGTGATGGGAATCGTGAGGAGCACGCTCAGGAAGACCCCGTGCACGAGCCAGGCGTGGCAGTCGTCCAGGCGTCCCGCGCCGAAGGACTGCGAGACGAGAGTATCGAGCCCGAGCAGGAGTCCCATCGCGAAGATGCACACGCCCATGAAGACGGACGTGCCGATGCCCACCGCGCCGATGGCTTCCGCTCCGAGCCCGCCCACCATCAGCGTGTCGACGAGCCCCATCGTCACCCACCCGAGCTCGGCGAGCACGACGGGAATTGCCAGAAGGAGCATCGGCCGGAACTCCTGGCGGAGATCGCGCCAGTTCATCGGAGGGAGGATCCTGTCGAGGCGTGGGCGGTCCGGCCCCAAAGTGCCGAAGGCGGGAGAGCCCGCTTCAGCGCCAGGGCATCAGCTTTTCGATCCAGCGAATGCGGGTGAGGTCGTTGTAGATCACCGTCGCCATGAGCATCAGCAGCAGGACGAATCCGGCAAGGAGCATCTTCTCCTTCACCTTCATGCTGAACTCGCGCCGCGACACGCCTTCCATCGCGAGGATTGCGATATGGCCGCCATCGAGCACCGGGATCGGCATCAGGTTCAGCAGACCGAGATTCAGGCTGATCATCGCCATCAGGCTGAACAGCGGTATCCACCCCTGCTGGGCCGCCGTGCCGGAGAGGTCCGCGATGGCCACCGGGCCCATCAACTGTTTGACCGACGTGCTGCGGGTGACGAGCCCGCCGAGCGTCTGGACGATCTGGCGCGCCCACGTCCAGTTCTGCATGGCGCTCATCTTCAGCGCCTCGAGCGGACCCGGATCGACCGTGCGCTGTTCCTCGGCGCTGAGCTGCGCGCCGATGATGAGCGTCCCCGCGACGCTTCGCGGAGTGGCCGTCACCTGCTGGACGTGCCCGTCGCGCTTGATGTCGAGTACGATCGGGTGCCCTCCGCTCGCCTTGATGAGCGCCACGAGGCGATCGCGCGTCACGTCCTTTTCGCCGGCGGCCGCGAGCACCACGTCGCCGGGCTTCAGGCCCGCCGCCTGTGCGGGAGAGTCTGGGTTGATCGCGATGATCTGCGGGTGACGTTCCGGCCGGGCGCCGACATCGCCGATCTCGTACTTGCCCTCTGCCGAGGGAACCATCCGCACGTCCAGGTGCCGGCCGCCACGCTCGATCCCGAGCGACAGCTCGCGCTTCGCCTTGCCGCCGACGGCCACGTAGAATTGTTCCCACGTCTCGACGTTCGTACCATCGACACTCACGATGTGATCGCCGACCAGAACGCCGGCCGCCTTGGCGACGGACGGGTCCTCCAGCGAGCCCACGACCACCGGTTCCTGTTCGAAGGCGGGGACCTGGGCGCCTTGATACAGCACCAGCGCCATCACCAGGAATGCCAGGCCGAGGTTCATCACCGGGCCCATGACGAGCACCTGGAAACGCTGCCACTTCGTCTTGGAAAGGAATTCGTCAGCCGCGCCGCTGCGCGCGTCGTCCGGGTTCTCCCCGGCCATCTTCACGTAGCCGCCAAGGGGGATGGCGCTGATGCAGTACTCCGTATCGCCCCGCGTAAACGCCAGCAGCTTCGGTCCGAATCCGAGCGAAAACGTGAGCACGCGCACGCCGATGCGCCGCGCGGCCAGGAAATGTCCGAGCTCGTGGACGAAAATCAGCACGCCAAGCACGAATACGAACGCAAGAATGCTCGTCAAATACAGCCCCTGACGGTTAGATCCCCGATTGTACCCTACCGGTGGAGCGCCCCGCGAAATCCCGGGCCCACCTGTCCACCGCCCTGACGTCAGCCAGGGTGGCGGGCGGTGCGGTCCCCTCCTGCTCGTAGGCGTCCATCGCGAGGCGGATGACGTCCGGAATTCCCGTGAATCGCAGCCGGCCCTCGAGGAACGAGGCGACCGCGACCTCGTTGGCGGCATTCAGGACGACCGGCAATCCGGCATTTCCTCGAAGTGCCCGAAACGCCAGCCCCAGGC
Organism: Acidobacteriota bacterium; assembly: GCA_031361295.1. Classification (GTDB taxonomy): domain Bacteria; phylum Acidobacteriota; class Vicinamibacteria; order Vicinamibacterales; family 2-12-FULL-66-21; genus JALZOC01. The sequence goes on from JANMCN010000272.1 coordinate 40,157, forward strand.
AGGGGAAGCTCGCGCTGTCTGGCGCCTCGAAGTCGAGCCGCTGCGCACGGGCAAGATCCAGCGAGGGCAGCGGCGCCGCCCAGCGTTCCGGATACGAAAAGGCGTACTGAATAGGCAGCCGCATATCGGTGACTCCAAGCTGAGCAAGAATGGAGCCGTCGATGAGCTCGACCATGGAGTGCACGATTGACTGCGGGTGGACCAGCACGTCGATGCGATCAGGGCCGGTGTCGAACAGCCAGCGCGCCTCGATCACCTCGAGCCCCTTGTTCATGAGTGTCGCTGAATCAATCGTGATCTTCGGGCCCATGCTCCACGTGGGATGCCGGAGCGCCGCCTCGGGCGTTACCCGTTCCAGCTCCCCTGCCGCAGCCCCCCGGAAAGGGCCGCCGGATGCCGTGAGAATCAGGCGTTTGACTTCCGATGGCCGCCGCCCCTGCAGGCACTGGTGAATCGCATTGTGCTCGCTGTCCACCGGGAGCACGGGCACGCCCTGTCGACGCGCCGCCTCCATCACCAGTGCGCCCGCCATGACGAGGACTTCCTTGTTCGCGATCGCAATCGTCTTTCCGGCCGCGATCGCGGCGAGCACGGCGTCGAGCGCCGCGGTGCCGGACGACGCAAAGAGCACGACGTCAGCGTCAGGGTGCGTGGCCGCCGCCAAAAGCCCCTCGGGGCCGCTCATCCCGGGGGGTACGCGCGCGCCCCGTCGCCGCAGCTCTGAGCACACGCCCGCGAGAGCCGCGTCGGTCGCCATCGCGATCGTCTCCGGCGCACACTGCTCGACCTGATCCACGAAGCGCCCGACGTTCTCGCCGGCGGCGAGCGCCACGACCCGCAGCCGGTCCGCGTGCGCCGCGACGACGGCCAGGGCGCTCTGGCCGATCGACCCGGTGGCGCCGAGGATGGCGATGTTCTTCATCAGAACTGCAGATATTTGACGAAGACGTAATAGACGGGCGTGGCAAACAGCCAGCTGTCGATGCGGTCGAGTACGCCACCGTGTCCGGGAATCAGGCTGCTCGAGTCCTTGACCCCCGCGCTGCGCTTCAGCAGCGATTCGAACAGGTCGCCGACGATGCCGAGCGCGGAGACGCTGGCGCCGACCAGGAGGAGGATGAGGAGCCCCGCCGCGGGGAATACGATCCGCCCGCCCGCGAGCATCGCCGCTGTCCCGAACACGAGCCCGCCCAGCGCTCCTTCGAGCGTTTTCTTGGGACTGATCGACGGCGCGAGCGGCCGGCGCCCGAGCGCGCGCCCGGTGTAGTACTGGGCCGAGTCGCTGACCACGATGCACACGACCAGGAGCAGCACGGCTCCACGGCCGCCGACAACACGGACGGCGGCGAGCGCGCCGAGCGGCAGGCCGATGTACACGATGGGAAACACGGAGGCCGCCGTGTCGCGGAGGATGGCCGGCCCCGGCTGTCCGGAACCCACGGCCAGCGCGCCGATCGACACGACCGCCGTCATGATCACGATGTCCGCCGGCACGTACGAGCCGCCGACAGCGGCGCACGCCGCCAGGACCGCGGCACCGGACACGATCCGGGGCAGCCGGGCGCCCAGCGCGCCGGCGATCGAGGCGTATTCCAGAAAAGCGAGCGCCGCGACTATGAGGGCGAGCGCGAGCGTCGTCACGGGCGGGAGGAACCAGACGGCGCCCACGAGAACCGCGAGGAGCACCACGGCGCTGAAGACGCGCGTCATCCCCCCGCCACCGCGGGCTGCGTGATGCCGCCGTACCGCCGGTCGCGCTTCTGATAGGCGAGGATCGCCTCGAGGAGATCGCGTTTGCGGAAGTCGGGCCAGAGCGTGTCGGTCACCCAGATCTCTGAGTAGGCGATTTGCCAGAGCAGGAAGTTGCTGACTCGCATCTCGCCGCTCGTCCGGATGAGAAGGTCCGGGTCGGGTTGCCCTGCGGTGTACAGGAACTCCCCGAAGCGCTGCTCGTCGAGCTCGTCGGCCGAGAGGCCCGCGGCGATCGCGCGGCGGGCGGCTTCGACGATCTCCGCGCGGCCGCCGTAGTTCAGCGCGATGTTGAACAGCATGCCGCGGCTCTGGGCCGTCTTCTCCTCGGCCATCTTCAGCTCGCGCCGTACGTCGGGCGCGAGCTCCTCCTCGCGTCCAATCACGCGGAACCGGATGTCGTTGCGAAGCAGCGTGTTCAGCTCGAGGCGGAGGTATCTCTTGAGGAGCGTCATCAGCGTCGACACTTCGGTGACCGGACGCTTCCAGTTCTCGAGGGAGAACGCGTAGAGCGTGAGAACCTTGATCCCGATGCGCGCCGAGCCCTCGACGATTTCCCGAACCGATTCGATGCCCGCGCGATGGCCCTCGACTCTGGGAAGGTGCCGCTGAGCGGCCCAGCGGCCGTTGCCGTCCATGATGACGGCAATGTGCTCCGGCAGCCGGTCGAAGTTCACCTGCCGGGCAAGCGCCTCCTCGGGTGACCCGGCCGGGACGACAGAGAGAAGGTCCTGCAGAGACATGGCTGGTGCCGAATTTAAACCCTGATGATACCGGGCTTTACGCGGGCCGAACAAGGGGCTGTCCGGGGTCTAGTAAAGGACGCGTACGAGAAACAGCCCCCGTGCCGGCGCCGTGCGCCCGGCCTTGGCGCGATCGCGGGAGTCGAGAATCGCAGCAAGATCCGACGCCTGCCAGCGGCCCGAACCCAGGTCCACGAGCGTGCCGGCGATGTTCCGAACCATGTGCCGCAGGAAGCCGTTGCCGGCGATGCGCATCACCGTCGGCACGTCGCAGCCGACGCCGCCCTCCCAGTCGAGCGAATCGACCGTCCGCGTGGTGGAGGCCACCGACGAACCCGTGCCCTGAAACGCTTCGAAATCGCGGGTGCCCACGAGCAGGCGCGACGCGTGCCGCATGGCGTCCAGGTCGAGGGGGGCGGGCACGTGCCACGTGTACTTGTGCAGGAATGGCGACACAAACGGGGCGTTCACGACGCGGTACTCGTAAACTTTGCCCGTCGCGCTGAAGCGCGCGTGGAATCCCGGATCCACCTCTTCCGCCGCCGTCACGCGCACAGCCGGGGGCAACACCCCGTTCAGCGCCCGCGTGAGGGTCGCGGGATCGATGGCGCCGCGCAGCCCGAATGTGGCGACCTGGGCCAGTGCGTGCACGCCGGCATCCGTCCGGCCCGCGCCGTGGACCACGACCGCGGATCCTTCAATCGGCACGAGCGCATCTTCGAGCAGGCCCTGGATGGAGACGCCCGCATCCTGGCGTTGCCAGCCGACGAAGTCGGTTCCGTCGTACTGGAGCGTGATCTTCAGATTCCGCATCAGGTCGCGCGGGATCCCGGCTTCACGACCGGAATGTCCCTGGCGCAAAGAGGACACGACTCCGGGTCGTAGGCCGGCACCTGGAGATTGACGAGGGAATACAACGGCAGGTCGAGGCGCTGCGGAGCGCTGCCGCGATCGATGATCGACGCGGCGCCGACCACCGCGGCCCCGGCGGCACTGGCGACCTGGCTCGTCTCGCGCGTGGAGCCGCCGGTCGTGATGACGTCTTCGACGACCAGTACGCGATCGCCTGCCGACAACGCGAACCCGCGCCGTAGCGTGAGGCGTCCGTCCACCCGTTCCGCGAACAACGCCTTGATCCCGAGCGCACGCGCGACCTCGTGGCCGATCACAATGCCGCCGAGCGCGGGAGACAGCACGGCCGTGGGCTGGAGGTGCGCGACTCTCGCGGCGAGCGCGCCGCCGAGCGCTTCCGCGTGTTCGGGATACTGGAGCACGAGCGCGCTCTGTAAATAGCGGTCGCTGTGCAGGCCGGACGTCAGGCGGAAGTGTCCCTCGAGCAGCGCGCCGGACGTGCGAAAAAGGTCGAGGACCGTATCGGATTCCATACGGCGGTCAGTCTATAACACACCAAAATGACGCGGACCCTCAACCTGATCCCGAGTGGCCGATTTGCGAGGGCTCGCGTGGGCCGCTGCCCGGGGCAACAGACACCGCCGGAACATCGAATGCCCCAATTGTCGAGCGGGCGCGATTTTCTGCAACCGGATTTCCTCATCGTCCGTCAAAACTAGGCGCGCGGCCGATTCGACGGCGGGCGTGCGCGGTTCTTGCTGTTGACCGGACGGACACCCGTTCCAATCCTCACACTGGAGACACGTACCATGCGTTTCGAGCAACGAATACCGGCAGATCTGCGGGAGCTTGCCGCATTCGCCCTGGCCTTCTGCCTGTTCGCTTCCGGCCGTCCGGTGTCCGCTTCCGAACAGACCCCCTCACCGGCACCCGGCTTGC
>JANMCN010000297.1:0-9594 GCA_031361295.1 Acidobacteriota bacterium
CCGGACACCCCGTGCGCGCGGGCTCGTGTTTGCCGCCGCCGCACTGGCGATCGCGTTCCTCGCGCCAGTGGTCCGGCAGCTACCGGTCCTCGAGGCCTGGCCCGCGGCCCTTGCCGGGTACGTCCGTCCGGTCGCGGGTCAGTCGAATTTCTGCATGTTTCCCTGGGCGGGCTTTGTCTTCGCCGGCGCTGTCGCCGGAGTGCTGATTGACCAGGCGCAGACGCGTTCGGCGGAGGCGCACTTGAACGCGCGGCTGTTCGCCTGGGGCGCCATTGTCGCTGCAGCCGCCTACGGGGCATCCCGGCTGCCGAGCCCGTACGCGCATTCTGATTTCTGGGGTGCGTCGCCGGCGTTCTTTCTCCTGCGCACCGGCGTGATCACGCTCCTCGTCTCGATGGCCTACGCCTGGGACGCCCGGCGGTTGTGGATGCGCACAGGGCCGCGTGGGCCGGCGTCGGCTGAACTGCCGGAGCGGTGGAGCCCGATGCAGCAGTTAGGGCGCAGTTCGCTTTTCATCTACTGGATCCACGTGGAGCTGGTCTACGGCCTCATCTCACTCCGGATCCACCAACGCCTGACGCATCCCCAGGCGTGGGCCGCCCTGGCGGCGTTCACGGTGCTCATGCTCTGGTGCGCGGTTCTGAAGGACTGGTTTCTGCGCCGCCGGGACGGCCGGAACGGGGTGCCAGCGCCCGCGTACGCCGTGCGATAGCGTGTCCCTCCCGCGTGTCAGTGCCCGGGCGGATTGGTAAATCCGTCCGTGGCCTGTACTTACGTTAAAAGACCTAATCACCTGGAAATGCTGGGATTCCGCAGGCGACACAATATAAGATGTGCCGGTCCTGAGCGCGTGCCGGGAACGCCGCGCGCCTGAAGCGTCAAGCACAAGCCTATGATCAGCGTCGCCGCAATTCGGATGCAGCAGTTCGGCGTGCACTTTTACCAGGCGTCGCTGAGCGCCAGTGACATCGACAAACTGGTCAGGTTCGAGGTGCTCAGCTACGGCGAGCAGGCGCAGCCGGTCCGCGGCGGCCGTCGCAAGGCCGCCGGCCTTCCGGCCCCGAGCAAGGTCAACTGGGACCTGCTCGAACGACGCATCGGCGCGGACGAGAAGGCATACCAGCGTCAGATAATCCGGAAGAAGATCGACGAGCTCGTTCAGTATTACGAACAGTGCCGCCAGGCGCGCGACCTGCCGTCGATCCCGGGCGCGGTCATCATTTCGTGCGACGAAACGCTGAAGTTCGAGCCGATGGAGGACGGGTCTTCGCTCGGCACCCTGAAAGTGCCGGAGCGGGAGGGCATCCTGCGCGCCATCGACGGGCAGCATCGGCTGCTCGCGCTGCACGCCGACATCGCACACTTCGGCGACGAGCCCTTTACCGTGCCGGCGGTCATCTTCGACCGACTGCCCGACGACCACGTCGTCCAGATGTTCGTCACGATCAACGCCAAGCACACGCGTCTCAATGCCTCGCACCTCGTCTCCCTCTCGGGCCGGCAACTCTACAGCGACGAAAGCCTCGCCGCCGCCCACGACATCGTGCGCGCGCTGAACGACCGGGAGGACTCGCCGCTTGCCGGCGAGATCAAGCTCCTGGGTGTCGGGAAAGGCCGGGTCGCCCAGGCGCCCCTCGCCCAGGAGTTGAAGAAGCTCTTCGCCGTCGAGGCGTTCGGCGCGGGTCGCAAGGGTGATGCGTTCAGGGAAGAGTCGCGTCGGTTTTTCGTGAACTACCTGAAGCAGGTGGCGCAGGTCTTCGGCGCGGCCTGGAACGGTCGGAAATACAGCATCAAGTCTCCGACCTCGCTCAGGGCCTTCATCAGGGTGGCCCCGGACGTCGTACGGCGGCTCGATCAAGAGCACGCCGATCGCACCGACTTCCGCGCCATCGGCCGGGTGATTGCGCCGTGGGGTCGGCGCATCGGGGATCTCCGGTTCGAAACCGAAGGGGCCTGGAAACGATCGGGAACGACGACGGTGGAATCGCTCGCCCGCGAGCTGAAGCTCGCGCTGAAATATCGGGACGGGGCGGCGGTCTGAGGGGAACGCCGGCCCGCGTCTCCCCTTCCGTCTGCTGACCCGTGCGGTCACCGCGTCCGAGCGCCGCTCGGCCACAAAAAAAGGGCATCGTCCGAAGACGATGCCCTGCGGTTGTGCGAGCGACTTGGCTCCCCAGCAACTCACGGCTCCCTGCCGTAAATATTCAAGCCGCCTGCGTCCATCTATAGAGCAAGTGGTGTACCGCGCCGATTCACGGCGTTTTTGCTACCTGTACCTCCTGTTGAGTCGACACATATGTGTGCGAAATTACAATTCTGATCGGCGGCCTGACGCTAATGTTTTTGCCGGAACATCGGCCCTGCGGGATTCGTCCGCCGCGCACTGTTTATGTGGGGTTTCGACCACGGCAAACCGAAAGTCTGAACTCTGAAGGCTGAAGTCTGAGGCTGAAGGCCGAGACGGAAGGCCGGACGCCGAACGCTGAGAACTGAGTGCTGACCCATGCGACGTCTGGATCTGAACTGCGACCTCGGGGAATCGTTCGGCGCCTACACGATTGGAGCGGACGCCGAGATGATGGCGACGATCACGTCGGCGAACGTCGCGTGCGGGTTCCACGCGGGGGATCCAGGCGTCATGCGGCGGACGGTCCGCCTCGCCGCGGCCGCGGGGGTGGCGGTCGGCGCGCACCCCGGGCTGCCTGACCTCGTCGGGTTCGGTCGGCGCGACATGCGCGTCACGCCGCAGGAGGTGGAGGACATGGTCCTTTACCAGGTGGGGGCCTTCGCGGCGATCGCGTCCGCCGAAGGGGTGCGCCTGCAGCACGTCAAGCCGCATGGCGCCCTGTACACCATGGCCTCCAGGGATCGTGCGCTCGCCGAGGCGATCGCGCGCGCGATCCGTGCCGTCGATTCTTCGCTGATCCTGTTCGGTCCGGCTGGATCGGAACTGCTGCGCGCCGCGAGCGCCGCCGGCCTTGCGACGGCGGCTGAAGGCTTCGCCGATCGAACATACGAGCCCGATGGTTCGCTCACTCCCCGGGCCCATGCGCACGCGCTCCTCCAGGATGCGGCCTCCGTCGTCCGGCGCGCGGTCCGCATGGCGACCGAGGACAGGGTCGTGACGACGGACGGTTCGGAAATCCCGCTGCGGATGGACACGATTTGCGTCCACGGCGATACGCCAGGCGCCCTGGAGCTTGCACGCGCCGTGCGCAGCGCGCTCGAGCGGGCCGGGGTGACCTTTGCGTCGTTTGCCGGACCGACGCCGTGAGTCCGCTCTTCGCGTGGTGGCGCGCCGCGGACGGAGCCGCGCGGCGGGCCTTCATCGCATCCTCCCTCGGATGGATGCTCGATTCCTTCGACGTGATGCTGTACGCGCTCGCGCTGCGATCGATCATGCCGGATCTGGGGATGACGACCAGGGTCGCGGGCCTCATCGCCTCCGCGACGCTCGTTGCGGCGGCGGGCGGTGGCGTGGCGTTCGGCCTCGTGGCCGACCGATACGGCCGCACGCGTGCGCTGATGGCGAGCGTCCTCATCTACTCGGTGTTCACGGCCGCCTGCGGCGCGTCGCAGAGCGTTGTGCAGCTCGCCATCTGCCGGGTGCTGCTCGGCGTCGGGATGGGCGGGGAGTGGGCGAGCGGCGCGACGCTCGTGTCGGAAGTCTGGCCGGCCGAACATCGCGGCAAGGCGCTCGCATTCATGCAGAGCGCCTGGGCGATCGGCTACGGTCTGGCGGCACTGGTCACGGCCGCGGTGCTGCCCAGGTGGGGGTGGCGGGCGCTGTTCTTCGTTGGCGTGCTGCCGGCGTTCTTCGCGGTCTGGATCAGGCGGAGCGTGCACGAACCTGTGCTCTGGACGACGGCTCGCACGCGGCAGGATGCCCGGGGCCGTTTCAGGGACGTGTTCGGTCCAGGTCTGCGCCGGCTGACACTCGCCGTCACGGGCATGAATGCGCTGACGCTCTTCGGATGGTGGGGCTTCAACCTGTGGCTGCCCGGGTATCTGTCGCAGCCGATCGCGTCCGGGGGCGTCGGCCTCTCGACCAGGCGCATGGCGCTCTTCGTCTTCGCGATGCAGATCGGCATGTGGTTCGGGTACGTGACGTTCGGGTACATCAGCGACGCAGTGGGCCGCCGCCGCACGTACGTCGCGTACCTCGTCAGCGCGGCGGTGCTCATCGCCGCTTACGTGTCGATCGGCGCGCCGTTGGCGCTTTTCGTCCTCGGCCCTTTCGTCGCGTTTTTTTCGACGGGCTACTTCAGCGGTTTCGGGGCGGTGACTGCAGAGATCTACCCGACCGCCATTCGCGGCACTGCGCAGGGCTTCACGTACAACGCCGGCCGGCTCGCGAGCGCGGGGGCCCCATTCGCGGTCGGTTCGCTCGCCACCACGCACGGTTTTCGCGCGGCGCTCCTGCTGTCGTCCGCAGCGTTCCTGCTCGCCGCCCTCACCTGGATCGTCATCCCCGAGACGAGGGGACGCGAGCTCGCCTGAGCCGGCGGCTGCGCGCCCGGATCGCGGCGGGTCGAGCCCTGAACCGGTTCACAGGTGGATCGCGGCGGTGCCTGCGCTAAGATTCGTGCATCCGTGAGCTCCTGCCTGCTGCGCGTTGCGGTGCTGATCGCCCTGCTGGGCGCACCCGGATGCCTTGTCGTGAGCCTCAACCCGGCGTACGACGACGACTCGATCGGGTTCGAGCCGCGGCTCGTCGGCACGTGGGAGGACGTCGAGGACGGTTGTTCGATGCAGATCGAAAGCCGTGAGTGGAAGTCCTACCGCATCCGGTACGTGCATCCGATCGAAAGCGGCACCGTGACGGCGTATCTGACTGCGGTGGGCGATACGAGATACCTGGACGTCATGCCGGCCGCGGGGGTGGACCGCGGCTCGTTCGTGGTCCCGGTGCACGTGGTGCTTCGGGTTACCCTCCAGGGTGATCGCCTGGAGCTCACGCCCCTGTCGTATGACTGGTTTGCCGCACGCCTCCGCGCGGGCGGGCCCGCGACTGCATCGCTCGAAGCGGTGTTCGATCAGAAGGCGAATGCGCTCATCCTCTCGCCCGCCCCGAGGCTGCGTGACTGGCTGCGCCGGCAGCCGGAATCCGCGCCGGTTTTCGGGGCGTCGGCGGTATTCCAGCGCAGGTGAACCATCACGTCGGCGTGGCCGCCATTCACCAGCCTGAGAGCTGAGAACATGTTGAAGGGAACGAGAACAGCGCTGGTCCGGAAGGTGCAGCCGGTCAGCATACACGGCCAGATTTCTCTCGATGTCTACTTTGCGGACCCCGCGGATCCTGAGGGGCAGGTGAGCGTCGCCCGGATCGGGCCGGAGTCGGTGCCGCGGAACATGGCCGCGGGGGATCTGGTTGAACTCCACTATCTCCTGGGCGTCGTGACCGAGATCAGGCGAACGCCGTGACGCGGTCGGACCAGGCGGGTGCGTGTTGCAATCTCGCGCGTCCCCTGTAAGATCGAGAGAGCCCCCACGCGACCAACAGGAGCTTCAGCATGCGACACAGCAGCAGGTTCGATCAGGCCAGAGGTCTGTCGATGTTCCGCCCCGGATCCGCGCTCCGTGCGGCCGCGTTCATGTGGTGTCTGTCGGCAGCCGTCGCCTCCGCACAGACTCCGCAGTCGTCCACGAAGCCGCAGCCGCCACCCGCCGGGGCACCGTCGGCACAGGCCGCTCCGTCGGCCGCGCTGCCCTCGGCGCGAACGATCATCGACCGCTACGTCGAGGCGATCGGCGGGCGCAAGGCGGTGCTCGCCCACAGCTCGACACACGCGTCCGGCACCATGTCGATGGCGTCGAGCGGCGTGTCCGGAGTCGTCGACGTCTACTCGGCGAAGCCGAACAGGTCGTTCATCAAACTGACGCTCGGCGGCATTGGCGACGTCCTCGAGGGGTTCGACGGTACGGTCGGCTGGAGCCTGTCGTCGATCACGGGCCCGATGCTGACGGCCGGCAAGGAGCTCGAGCAGAAACGGTTCGATGCCGCTTACGATGCCGATCTGCACGAGCCCGGACGCTACAAGTCGATGCAGACGCTCGAGAAGACCACGTTCGAAGGCCGTCCCTGCTACAAAGTGAGCCTGATGCACATGGACGGCACCGAAGACATCGAGTACTACGATGTGCAGAACCGTTTCAAGGTCGGAACCGTGGCGACACGGGACTCGCCGATGGGGCCCGTGCAGGTGACGCAGCTGTTCGGGGGTTACAGGAAGTTCGGCGACCTGCTGGTACCGACGACTATGAGCCAGGCGACGATGGGCGTGCAGCAGGTGCTCACGTTCACCGCCGTCGAGTTCGACAAGGTCCAGCCTTCCGTGTTCGAGCCCCCCGCCGCGATCAAGGCTCTCTTGAAATGAGTCGGCGACGCAGCGCGGCAGCCATGGCCGCGCTGCCGGTGGTGATCGTCGGCCTGCTGGGCATCGCGGCTGCGGGTGCGCGCGCGTACGGCCAGACCGAGAGCGGCGTCGAAACCTTCGACGCGGCATGGACGATCATCCGCGACTCGCATTTCGACCCGACCATGAACGGGCTGGACTGGAACGCAGTCCGCACGGAACTTCGTCCTCGTGCGGAGGCGGCCACGTCGACTGGCGAGCTGCGCGCGGTGATCGGCGACATGTTGAAGCGGCTGGGGCTCTCCCATTTCGCGTTGATTCCGGCCACCGCCGACACGCCAGGTGCCAGCGGAGATCTCAGCGCCGATCCCGGTTTCGACGTGCGCCTGGTCGACGACACCCTGCTCGTGACTCATGTCGATCGGAACGTCGCGCAGGTGCGCGCGGGCTGGCGCGTCGTGCGGATCGGCGAGACGGCGGTCGTCGACCTGATTCGTGCGCTGCCCGGACGCTCCCACGGGGGCACCGACGGAGGGCGCCCCGCCGCATCGGCCGGCCAGGCCGCCTCGGCGAACGCCGCTCCCCGAGAGAACACGAGGCTCATCAACGTCGCGGCGTGGCGGATGGCCCAGACGCGCCTCCGCGGCCCGGCAGGCTCCACGGTGGACGTCACGTTCGAGGACGGGACCGGCCGGCTCGTATCGCTGTCGCTCGAACGGCATCCCGAAGCCGGGCAGGCCGTCACCGTCGGCAGCCTCCCGACCATGTACGTGCGCGTCGAGACCACGAGGAAGGCCACACCCGCTGGCGGGACCGTCGGGCTGATTGCGTTCAACGTGTGGATGGCGGCCGTCGACGCGCAGTTCCAGGCGGCGGTCGACGAGTTCCGGCAGGCGGACGGGATCGTGATCGACCTGCGCGGCAACCCCGGTGGGCTTGCCGCGATGATGATGGGCATCTCGGGCCATTTCGTCGGCGAGCCCAAAACGCTTGGCGTGATGAAGACACGCGAGCGAGACCTGCACTTCCCCGCAAACCCCCGTCTTGTCAATGCACGGGGCGACCGGGTGGCCCCCTTCGCGGGACCTCTCGCGATTCTCGTGGACGCCATGAGCGGCAGCGCGTCCGAATGCTTCGCGGGCGGGATGCAGTCGATAGGCCGGGCGCGCATTTTCGGGCAACCCTCCATGGGCCAGGCCTTGCCGGCGCTCTTCGATCGGCTTCCGAATGGTGACGTCCTGATTCATGCCTACGGGGACTTCGTGACCTCCGACGGCACCCGCCTCGAAGGCCGCGGCGTCATTCCCGACGAGACTCAGCCCCTCGATCGTCAGGCACTGCTCGACGGGCGCGATCGGCCCCTCGAGGCGGCCCTTGCCTGGATCGACACCGCCAGGCCCGCGGCAGGTCGCCAACACCCCTGAATTCCGGCACTTGCCGTGTTACTGTTGCGCTTGAGCGGTCGCCTCTGCTACAATAACGGACCTGCGCACCGAGGTGCGTACTGTTCGACGCGACCCTGCGCCAGCACGGTCTTTCTTCCAGCCATACACGGTAATTCGGGGGAGTTTAATGGAGCAGCGCCGGCTGCGACTCGGCGACATTCTGGACGACTACTGTCCGCGTGAGCGGCGGCTCACCAACCACGCCGTTGTGGCGATGATCGAGGAAACCGTCAAACAGACCCGCTGCACCACGTGCGACGCGGAACACGTCTACAAGGGCGGCAAGGTCCCGAGACGACGCAAGAAGGAAACACCGGCGGCGCTCTACAACGAAGTGCTGGCCGGGATGCCGGAGTCGGAGAGCGCGCCGGTTCTCGCGACCGGGCATCCCGCGGACGGCCCGACGACCTCCGACGAGGAGCCTGGCGAGCCCCAGGCCGCGCACATCGTCCGGGCTCCCGAACCCGCCTCACCCCGACATGCGTCAGCTGCCGCGCCTGCGACGCCGGCCGCCGCTGAGGCTCGCCGTCCGGATCCTTCCGACAACGAGACCAGCGAAATCGAGGAGGGGCCGGTCCACCGCCCGCTCATTCGCGCGCAGCTCCCGCGTGTTGAAGGGCACAAGGAAGAACGGCGCCTGCCCGAGTTCACCATTCGTCAGGCCAGCCGTGGAGGCGGGGGCTTCCGCGGGGGCGACATGCGCGCCAAGGGGCGTCCCGGCGCACCGGGCAGCAATGGCAACGGCGGCACTGGCAACCGGCCCCATGGAGGGTCTCGTTTTGCCGGACCGCACCCTGGCCCTCCGGGTCGAAACCAGCCGGGGCGAGGCGGCCCGTCCGGCGGATTCCGTGGCGCCGGTCAGCCGCGCCAGGGCGGTCCCAAGAAGCGCTCACGCTGAGCGCCGCTCTCGAAGGCCTGTCCTTCGCCGGACCCGACCATTCCCCAACCCGTGACCTGTCCTGGCTTGCGCTGCGCGTGCCGGTGCGGCGGCACGTCCCTGCCGGTGTTTCGTGATTAAATCGAAAGACTGGAAGGTGCGTGTCGATGACTGATCTGCAAGGGAAGACCGGCCTCATCGTCGGTATCGCGAACAAGCGTTCGATCGCCTGGGCGATCGCACAGGCTGCGTCGGCCGCGGGCGCGCGCCTGGCCGTGACGTACCAGGGCGAGCGGCTGGAGGAAAACGTCAGAGACCTGTCGGCGGGCCTCACGAATCCGTTGATCCTTCCCTGCGACGTCACCGACGACGCGCAAATCGACCGTGTGTTCGCCGAAGTCGATCGTGAGTTCGGCGGTCTGGATTTCCTGGTGCACGGCGCCGCCTTCGCGCGGCGTGAAGACCTCGACGGCGCCTTTTCGCAGACGTCCCGGGACGGCTTCAAGCTGGCGCTCGACGTGAGCGCGTATTCGCTCATCGCCCTGGCGCGCGGGGCGGCGCCGCTCATGGAGCGCCGCGGGGGCGGCAGCATCGTCACGCTCACGTATCTGGGCAGCGAACGCGTGTTCTCCAACTACAAGGTGATGGGCGTGGCCAAGGCGGCACTCGAAGCCTGCGTGAAGTACCTGGCCGCCGATTTGGGCCCGAAGGGCATTCGCGTGAACGCCATTTCCGCGGGGCCGATAAAGACCCTGGCGGCGGCAGGGATCCCCGGCTTCAGCGCCATTCTCCAGCACTACCGCGACCGGGCGCCTCTCAGACGCACGGTGGACACCGGCGAAGTGGCCGACGTCGCGCTGTTTCTGCTCGGGCCCGGAAGCCGCGCGATTACCGCCGAGGTTCTCATGGCCGATGC
>JANMCN010000056.1:0-25381 GCA_031361295.1 Acidobacteriota bacterium
GATGCCGGTCATGGACGGCTGGCAGTTCCGCCGGGCGCAGGTGCTCGATTCGCGTCTCGCGACGATCCCGGTGATTGTCGTGTCTGCGGCCGGACGCGAGCGCTCGACGCAGATCGACGCCGACGAGTACCTGTCGAAGCCGGTCAATCTCGACGAGCTGCTGGCGCGCGTCACCTACTACTGCGGAACTTGAACGGCGCTCACCGTGCCGCGACCACAGGCGCCGCGAAGCTGGTCGCGGCCGTAGCGGCGTTCGTGCTGTGCCGCAAGCGCTCGAGCCGTTCGGCCAGTCTGGTCGACTGCCGGTCGTCGATCCTGTAGACGTCCTTGCGGAACTCCACCCCGCCGTCCGCCGCCACTCGCGCGGTCCAGTACCCGAGGTAGACCGGCACCGGCGTCTTGAGCTTCACGATCTGCTCGCTCCCGGCGTGCATGGCTTCGGAGATCCGTTGCGGCGTCCACTCCGGCTGATCGCGAAGCACGTATCTGGCGAGCTGTTCTGGCTGCTCGAGCCGAACGCAGCCGTGGCTGAACGACCGGCTCGCGCGCGCAAACAGCGAGTCTGCCGGCGTGTCGTGCAGGTACACATTGAACTGGTTCGGGAACATGAACTTCCCCAGGCCCAACGAGTTCGACGTGCCCGGCCGCTGTCGGAACCGGTACTTTCCCGGCTTGTCGAGGTCGATCGATTCCGCGTCGACCGGCCGGCCGGCGGCGTCGACCACCTCCATGTTGCTGCGCTCGAGGAAGGTCGGATCCTTCATCATCGCCGGCAGCGTTTCCTTCTGCGCGATGTCGTCCGGCACGTTCCAGTAGGGGGCGAACACGAGATACGTCATCTGGTGATTGAAGATGGGCGTTGGCGTGTCCTGTTTGCCGACGACGACGCGCATCGAGAGGGGGACCTGGCCGTGCTCCCGCACGTCGAGCCGCATCTCGGGAATGTTGACGAGGATGTGCGGGTCCCCGAGATCGCGCGGAAGCCAGCGCCAGCGTTCCATGTTCAATTCGATCTGGCGGATCCGCGACTCGACCGGCACGTTCAGCTCGGACACGACCGACGCACCCACCACGCCGTCGTCCGCCAACCCGTGGCGACGCTGGAACCGCTTCACCGCCTCCTGCAGGCTCGCGCCGTACACGGCTGGCCCGCCCTGGCTGACTGGGATGCCGACCAGGTCGCCCGACGCGGTGAGCCGCTGCGCGAGGGCAGGAACTGCGGGGGAGCTCTGTCCCGGTTTGAGCTTCATCGGTGGCACGCTCGGCCAGCCACCGCGCGCCGCGAGCGCACGATAGTCGGCCAGGGCCTGGCGGAGCCGCCGGTACTCCTCGTCGGTTGGCGTCAGCTCCATGAGAGATTCGGCCACCCGGTTGTCTCGGAGCGCGCGCTCGAGGTGGTCGAGAGGGTCGAACGGGTCCGTCGCGATCTGCCAGGTCGAGTCGGCGTGCGCGAGATCCGAGACCCCGTCGGCGAGGTCGGACGCGAGCTTGAGGTAGAGGTAAGTCAGCCATGCGTCCATCGCGGCTGCGGGACGCGGGTCGAACCCCTTGCGCGACAGGAATCCGGCTCCGGCTTCCTTGCGCCGCTGCTCGAGCAGGCCGGCCCCGTACATCTCAGGGTCGATCCCCTCCCGATCCGATGCGCGCAGGGCTCCGATCAGCGCATCCATCTGTTTCCGGGGAGCGCCGTGGCTGATCCACGCCGGAGCGAATTCCCGCTTGTCGTAGAAGGATCGGGTCTGCTGCCAGAGGCGCGCGCCTTCCTGGTCGCTGGTGACGAAAGGGGGCTGATGGTTCGCTTGAAGTGCCTGGCGCAGCAGCGTATCGGGATCCTCAGCCGTCGTGACGCGCTGCCCGTCCGTCGGACGAAGATGTCCGCAGGAGGCGACGATGAGGACCGCAGATAAAATCAACAGGCGGCGTGACGTCGCAAACTGCATCAGTTACAGACCTCGCCGACTGGACAGCAAGGTCGATGCCCTCACGGAGCACGACCGGCAAGGGCGCAGTTCCCGCGAATTCGGGCGAAACAGCTAACGCGTGTCCACGAGGTATCACCTTGGTTACCCATTCCGCCGGTCGCAAGGGCTCGAAGAGGAGAGTGAGCCCCATCCCGAAAGGTCGCGCCACGGCCGCCAGCGCCGTCGAAGCGTTGATCCACGGCGACCTCAATATGGCTGCGGCGGCGCTGCTCCACGATATGGCCGCGCTTCAGCCCGCGGAGCGCAGCCAATTCGGCTACAAGCGCGCGGCGAAGGCCGTCATCGGGCTTCCGGTGTCCGTGGCGGACCTCGTCTCCGCGGGGACGCTGCGTGACGTCTCGTTCATCGGTCCGTCCAGCGCGCGAATCATCGGCGAGCTCGTCGCCAAAGGGCATTCTCCAACGGTAGACGAGGCAGTCGCACGGACCAGCCGCCCGGCCCCCATGCAGGCGCTCCGGGAGTACAGGGCCGGCTACCTGAGTCATTTCGCGCTGCAGCAGGCGCTCACGTTGTCGCTTGGCCGAGATGTGGTCCAGTGCGGGGATTACCGCGGCGATTTCCAGATGCACTCATCCTGGAGTGACGGGACCGAGCGGATTGCCGTGATGGCGGAGGCGGCGCTCGCGCGAGGCCACACGTGCCTGGGCATGACGGACCATTCGTATGGTCTCCCCATCGCCCATGGCATGAGCATGGCGGATGTGGCGCGTCAGCACCTCGAAATCGACTTCGTGAACGCCGAGTACGGCGGGCGCTTCCGCGTGTTCAAGGGCATCGAGGCGAACATCTTGGCTGACGGGAGCCTAGACGTTCAGCCGGACGAGCGACAGACCTTCGAGTTCGTCGTCGCGTCGCCGCACTCTCTGCTGCGGCGCCCCGACGATCAGACCGCGCGCATGCTGGCCGCTGTGCGTGGCTCCGGCGTCACCATCCTGGGCCATCCGCGGGGGCGGATGTTCAACAGCCGGCCTGGAGTCAAAGCCGACTGGGATCGCGTCTTCAAGGAGGCGGCAGAGCGGCGCGTTGCCGTGGAGCTCGACGGGAACTGGCACCGGCAGGATATCGACTTCGAACTGGCGCGTCGCGCCATGGAGGCCGGCTGCATATTTGCGCTCGACAGCGACGCCCACTCGGTCGGGGAGCTGCGCTTCAGTGAGTACGCGATCGCCCATGCGCGCCTGGCGCTGATTCCGGCCAGTCGCGTGATCAATTGCTGGAGCAACGAGGAGCTGGAGGGGTGGATGGAGGCGCGACGCGCGTAGCGCAAGCCGGCCGCGCCCTCTTATGGGCGACGCACAGCGGCCCGGTAGTAGCGTGACGGGAGAGGATGCCCGACGCGCGATTCCATGAACGTTGATGCCTCGACGAGGCGCCCGAGGTCCACGCCGGTCTGGATGCCCAAACCATCCAGCATGTAGATCAGGTCTTCGGTTGCCAGATTGCCGGCAGCGCCCGGGGCGTACGGGCATCCCCCGAGACCACCCGCGGACGCGTCGAATGTCGCAATGCCCAGCCGCAGGGCCGTGAGGACGTTCGCAAGCGCCGTCCCACGCGTGTCGTGGAAATGGAGGGCAATCCGCTCGAGCCCGATCCGTTCGGCGACCGCCTCGACGATACGGGGGACCTGCCCAGGATGCGCGACGCCAATCGTGTCGCTGATCGCGACCTCGAACGCCCCCATGTCCGCCAGCGAACCCGCGACCCTGGCGACGGTGCCGGGCGCGACGTCCCCTTCGAACGGGCAGCCGAACGCGGTGGACACATACCCGCGCACCCGCATCCCCATCTCCAGCGCGCGCGCACACACGCCGCGGTACGTTTGCATTGAATCGTCGATCGACTGGTTGATGTTCCTGAGGCTGAACGCCTCGGAGGCGGCGGCAAACACCGCGACGTCGGTCACGCCTGCCGCGCGCGCTCTCTCGAGGCCGCTCAGGTTCGGTACGAGCGCCGCGTACCGCGCTGAGGGGCTCGGGTGATGCCGGCAAACACCTCGGCGGCGTCCGCCATCTGCGGTACCCACTTCGGGCTGACGAAGGCCGAGACCTCGATGACGGGCAGGCCCGCGGCCGACAGCGCGTCCGTGAATGCGATCTTGTCGACCGTCGCGACCGCCGCGGCTTCATTCTGCAGACCGTCGCGGGGACCGACTTCCACGACGGTGACGCGCGCTGGGAGCGGCATGGACTCAATTGTACGCGGACGTGCGCGATGGCTACTCGAGGTCGATGAGCGGAACGCCCGGTTTCACCAGGTCTCCGGGCCGGCAGTGTACGGCGGCCACGATGCCGTCGGCAGGGGCACGCACCGGCAATTCCATCTTCATCGCCTCCAGGATGACGAGCGAGTCCCCCTTGCGCACCCGGTCGCCCGGCGCGACCTCCACGCGGACGACGCTGGCGGGCATCGGCGCCGACAGGGAGCCGCGCGCCGCCCCGGCAGTCCGCCGGGGGCCCTCACGGGCCACCTCGAATTCGAACACATTCCCATCGAGGAAGACCCACCGCGTCTCGCCGGCCGAGGCGACCCAGGCCGTCCGCTCCTGACCGCGGCCGACGCGGATCTCTCCGGAACCCGCGATCCGCACGCTGAGCGCGGGCCCCCCGTCGATCGTCGCGGTGCCGTCGTCCCCGACCCTGACACGATATTCGCGGTCCCCACGCCGGAGCACGACGGTCTGATCCAACGTCAGCGCCCCCACCGCGTCAGCGTCGTCCACGGATCGGTCGGCGGCGCCGGGACGCCGGCCCCCGCCGTCGGCGAAGGACGCGCGATCGCCGCGGCCGCCAGGGCGTCGTCGGGCACGTCGCCGCCGGCGAGCAACCGGGTGAGGTGCTGCTCGATGAAGCCGGTATGAAGGCGCGCCTCTCGGAAATCCGGGTGGCTCAGCACCCGGACGAGGAATGGGATGTTGGTCCGGATTCCAAGCACCGGAAACGTCCGCAGGGCCGTGATCGCGCGCTCGATCGCGGCGCCTCGCGTTTCGGCGGCGACCGTGAGCTTCGCCAGGAGGGGATCGTAGTCGACCGATATGGTCCCGCCTTCGCGAACTCCCGAGTCGACGCGGATCCCGGGCCCCTGTGGTTCGCGATAGACCAGGAGGGGGCCTGCCTGGGGCAGAAACCCGGTCGCGGGATCTTCCGCGTACACGCGCACTTCGATCGCATGGCCGCGCTGGGTCAACGCCTCCTGCGACCAGGGCAGGGCGCCGCCGGCCGCGACGGTGAGCTGCGCGCGGACGAGGTCGACGCCGGTGACGGCCTCCGTCACCGGGTGCTCGACCTGCAGACGGGTATTCATCTCCAGAAAGTAAAAAGCCGCCGCCTCACCCGTGCCCTCCAGCAGGAATTCGATGGTCCCGGCGTTGCGATAGCCGGCCACGCGCGCGGCGGCAACGGCCGCCCGGCCCATCGCGTCGCGCAGTGCGGGGGTCAACCCGGGCGAGGGAGTCTCCTCGATCACCTTCTGATGCCGGCGCTGGATGGAACACTCGCGTTCGAACAGATGCACGGCGTGGCCGTGGTTGTCGCAGAACACCTGGATTTCGACGTGGCGGGGCGTTTCAATCAAGCGCTCCACGTAGAGCGTCCCGTCGCCGAATGCCGTGAGCGCTTCGCGCCGCGCGGCCGGGATCATGTCGCGTCCCGCGTTCTCGTCGCGAAGCACGCGCATACCCTTGCCGCCTCCGCCCGCCGACGCCTTCACGACTGCCGGATATCCGACCTCGGCCACCGCGCCGGCGATTCCCGCGTCCGATTGATCGCGGGGCGTGAGGCCCGGCACGACGGGAACGCCCGCGCTCACCATGAGCGCCCGGGCGGCGATCTTCGACCCCATGCGCTCGATGACGTCCCCGGGTGGACCGATGAACGTGCAGCCGGCGGCCTCGCAGGCCCGGGCGAACGCCGGGTTCTCGGACAGGAAGCCATAGCCGGGGTGCACGGCGTCCGCGCCCGTGGACCGGGCCGCTTCGATGACGGCGGGGATCGACAGGTAACTTTCGGCGGGTGACGCGGGACCGATGCGGACACTCACGTCGGCGACGCGCACGTGCGGCGCGTCGGCGTCGGCGTCGGAGAATATCGCGACGCTTTCGATCCCGCTTTCGCGGCAGGCGCGGATGATGCGGACCGCGATCTCGCCGCGGTTGGCGACGAGCACCCGGCGAAACGTCATGCGCTCCAGCCCGGCTTTCGCTTCTGGAGGAATGCCTGCATGCCCTCCTGGCCTTCTTCGGATATCCGCTGCGCCGCGATCGCGTTGGTGGTCAGGCCGACCACGTCCGCGGGTTTGGCGCCGGCAATCTCGCGAATCAATGCCTTCGCCACCGCGATCGCACGGGGTCCTGAGCTCGCGACATCACGGATGCGCCGCGCCACGGCTTCATCGAGGCCGGACGCGGGCACGACTTCGTGCACGAGTCCGATGGCGCGCGCGCGTTCCGCGCTGAACCGGATGCCGGTCAGGAACAGTTCGCGGGCGGCGGAGACGCCAATCTTCCGGATCACGTAGGGGGCGATCACCGCAGGCAGGATGCCGAGCTTGACCTCGCTCAAGGCAAACACCGCGTCGTCGGCCGCAATGACGATGTCGCAGACGGCCGCCAGCCCCACGCCGCCGCCGAGCGCCGCGCCCTGGACGCGCCCGATGACCGGCATCGGAAGCGTGTCGAGCCGCTCGAGCATGCGCGCGAGATCCTCCGCGTCGCTCAGGTTCTCGCGCTTCGAATAGGCGATCGCCTTCGACATCCAGGCAAGGTCAGCCCCCGCGCAAAAGACGCTGCCGGAGCCGGCAAGGACGACCGCGCGCAGGTCGGACTGGCCCGCAGCCGACGCGGCGGCAGCCGTCAGTCCCGCGATCACCTCCTCGTCGAACGCATTACGGACGTCGGGACGATTGAGCGTCAGCCACAGGACGGACTCACGTTGGTCGATCAGGATGGAAGGCATGTGTGGGCGGCGCCGCTTGCTACATCCTCAGGATGCCGAATGTGGTGGCGCCGATCGGCCGGTTGAAGGCGGCGCCGAGGCCGAGCGCCAGCGCGCTGCGTGTGTCGGCCGGATCCAGGATCCCATCGTCCCACAGCCGCGCCGTGGAGTAGTACGGAGATCCTTCGCGCTCGTATTTGTCGAGGATGGGATTCCGGATCGCGGCTTCTTCTTCCGGGGTGAGAGTACGGCCGTCTCTCGCGAACTGATCACGCTTGACCGTCGTGAGCACGCCGGCGGCCTGTTCGCCGCCCATCACGGAGATCCGGGCGTTCGGCCACATCCAGAGGAACCGCGGCTCGAATGCCCTGCCGCACATGCCGTAGTTCCCGGCGCCGAAGGACCCTCCGATGACGACTGTCAGCTTGGGTACCGCCGAGTTGGCGACCGCGTGCACCAGCTTCGCCCCGTCCTTTGCGATTCCGCCGCGCTCGTACTCGCGCCCGACCATGAACCCGGTGATGTTCTGCAGGAAGATCAACGGAATCCGGCGAAGGCTGCACAGCTCGATGAAGTGCGTCCCCTTCAGGGCGGACTCGGAGAAGAGCACCCCGTTGTTCGCGATGATGCCGACGAGGAACCCATGCAGCCTGGCGAACCCGGTCACGAGTGTGGCGCCGTAGCGTTCCTTGAACTCATCAAACCGCGAGCCGTCCACCAGCCTGGCGATGATCTCGCGGACCTCGTACGGCTTCCGTGTGTCGGCGTTCACGATGCCGTAGATGTCGCGCGCGTCGTGCAGGGGCTCCTCCGCGATGGTCAGGTCGCCGGGCAGCGTCTTCACCGAGTTCAGGGTGCTCACGATCGTCCGCGCGATCTGCAGCGCGTGCGCGTCGTCTTCCGCCAGGTAATCGGCGACACCTGAGAGCCGCGTGTGGACGTCGGCGCCGCCGAGCTCCTCCGCCGTGACCTCTTCGCCGGTCGCGGCCTTCACGAGCGGCGGACCTCCCAGAAAGATGGTGCCGGTGCCCTTGACGATGACCGTCTCGTCAGACATGGCGGGCACGTAGGCGCCGCCCGCCGTGCAGGATCCCATCACGACGGCGATTTGGGGAATGCGTTCGGCCGAGAGGCGCGCCTGGTTGAAGAAAATGCGCCCGAAGTGATCCCGATCCGGAAAGACCTCGGCCTGGAGCGGGAGAAAGGCGCCGCCAGAGTCGACGAGATACACGCAGGGCAGCCGGTTGTCGAGCGCGACCTGCTGGGCCCGGACGTGCTTCTTCACCGTCATCGGATAGTAGGTGCCGCCTTTGACCGTCGCGTCGTTCGCGACGATCAACACGTCGCGGCCCGACACCCGTCCGATGCCGGTGACGATGCCGGCCGACGGCGCCTCCCCGTCATAGAGGTCCCACCCCGCCAGCGCTGAGAGCTCGAGGAAGGGGGATCCCTCGTCCAGCAGCTTCTGGATCCGATCGCGCGCGGGCAGCTTTCCCTGCGCGCGATGGCGTTCGATGTATCGGGCGCCTCCTCCCTGCTTGACCAGTGCGGTCCGATCGCGCAGCTCGGACACCAGACCCCGCATCCGGGCGGCGTTCGTCTGAAAGAGCTCCGACTGCGGATCGACGTGGGATTCGAGGACGTCCATATTTACTCGAGACTCGGGACTCGGGATTCGCGTGAATTATATCCAGTCTTCGGAGCTTACACTTGGACGTGGACTTTGCCGCGGCCCGGGCCGCGATGGTGGAGCAGCAGATCGCCGCGCGCGGGGTTCGGGATGTGCGTGTGCTCGATGTGATGCGCGCGGTCCGGCGGCATCTCTTCGTTCCTGAAGCGCTGCGACCGCACGCGTACGAAGATCGCGCGCTCGCGATCCCCGAAGGCCAGACGATCTCGCAGCCATATATGGTGGCGGTAATGACCGAAACACTGGCACCGGCGCCCCATCATCGCGTGCTCGAAATCGGGACCGGCTCGGGATACCAGACCGCGATCCTGTCTCGGCTCTCGACGCGCGTGTTCTCGGTCGAACGCCATGCTCCGCTCGCGTCGCTGGCCCGGCGGACGCTGGACGTGATGGGCGTCTCGAACGTCGTGATCCACGTCGGGGATGGTACGGAGGGGCTCGCCGTGCATGCGCCCTTCGACCGGATTCTGGTCACCGCCGGCGCCCCTGCGGTGCCCCAGTCCCTGCAGGCCCAGCTGGCTCCCGGCGGCCGGCTGGTCATCCCTGTCGGGCCGCCCGGCTTCCAGCATCTCATCACGGTGGAGCGACAGGAGGGGGACGTCTTCGAGCGCCGAACATCGGTGCCATGCGTGTTCGTGCCCCTGATCGGTCGGGAGGGCTGGCCCGATTCGGAATAGGGCGCCGGCTGTAGTTATTTGGTACACCTGTCCGTCAGTGGACACGCCTTCTCATTTGTGTATACTTTACCCCGTGAACGGCGCCTTTTTCGTGTACACAGGCGCATCAATGTGCGGTCCCGCCGAGCGATGGCGATGACGGAAGCCCCATGACGACCAAGAAGAGAAATCGCGTACTCGCGATAGACGATGAGCCGTCGATGATCGAATGGCTCAAGATCCTGCTCGAGCATGAGGGCTACGAGGTGCGCACCGCCATGATCGGGACGCGCGGCGAGGAGATCTTCAGGACCTGGAAACCGGACGTCGTCGTGACGGACATGCTGCTCCCGGACGCGGACGGGCTGGAGCTGCTCCGCAAGTTCAAGCAGATCCACGCCGACACCGAGGTCATCGTCGTGACCGGACATGGCAGCGTGCCCAAGGCGGTGGAGGCGATGAAGGCTGGCGCACACAGCTTTGTCGAGAAGCCCATCGAGCCCGACACGCTGCTCGCGATGCTCGAGCGCGCGATCGAGCGGCGCGACCTCGTCGGCGAGAATCTGCTGCTGAAGCAGAAGCTGGAGGGACAGTTCCGCTTCGGCAACATCATCGGGAAGAGCAAGAAGATGCACGAAGTGCTCGAGCTGGTCGAGAGTGTCGCCGGCAGCGACGCGAACATTCTAATCCAGGGAGAGAACGGCACAGGCAAGGAGCTCATCTCGAACGCCCTGCACTACAACAGCAAGCGCGCGAAGGGCCCCTTCATCAAGATCAACTGCGCGGCCATTCCGAAGGACCTGATCGAGTCCGAGCTCTTCGGTTACAAGAAGGGGGCTTTTACGGGCGCGGCGACGGACAAGGAAGGCCTCTTCGAGATGTCCGAGGGCGGGTCGCTCCTGCTCGACGAGATCGGCGAAATGCCGCCGTATCTGCAGACCAAGCTGCTGCGCGTCCTTCAGGAGCGTGAGTACCGTCCCATCGGCAGCGACCGGATCGTGCGGGTCGACTTCCGGCTCATCTGTGCGACGAACATCGATCTCGATGCCGCCCTCCGCGACGGCAAACTCCGCGAGGACCTCTATTTCCGCATCAACACCATCACCCTGCGCGTGCCACCGCTTCGCGAGCGCACGGAGGACATCCCGCTGCTCTGCGAGCACTTCCTCGAAAAATACCGGCAGCGGCACCAGCGCCCGATGATGAAGTCGATTGCGCCGGCGGCATATCACGTGCTGATCCGGCATCGGTGGCCGGGCAACGTCCGCGAGCTGGAGAACGTCATCGAACGCGGCGTGCTCGTTGCGAAGGGGAATGAAATCACGGTCAACGATCTGCCCGAATCGTTGCGGACCGAGAGCGCCACGACAACCGAGTTCGTCATCCCGCCGCACCGCACGCTGGCCGAGATCGAGAAGATGGCAATCCTGCAGACGCTTCAGCGGACCAACTGGAACAAGCAGGAGGCGGCGCAGATCCTGGGCTTGTACCGGCCGACGCTCTACAGCAAGATGAAGAAACACGAAATCCAGGACGGCGGCAAGGGTGCCGCGCGCCGCGCGCTCCCCGTCGTGCAATAGGGCCGTCAGCGCGCGAGGGTAGCTCAGCCTGCCCGCCTCGGCTGCGGGCAAGACCCTTGCAGAGTTGAACGGGGGATGCTCGAGCGCACACAATCAGGACTCGCGACGGTCGGCGACGTCTCAGCCTTTGCCTTCAAGGCCCTCCGCGAAATCTTCGTCCCGCCCTTCGAGCTGCGCGAAACGCTGCGGCAGCTCTATGAGCTCGGCTTCCGCTCGGCTCCGCTCATCGCCGTCTCAGGTCTTGCGGTCGGCGTCGTGCTCTCGATGCATACCCGGGCCTCGCTCGAGAGGTTCGGCGCCGAGTCACTGATTCCTTCCGGGCTGGCGATAGCCCTCGTGCGCGAGACCGGGCCGCTGACCGCCGCCCTGCTGTTGTCGGGGCGCATCGGAGCGGGCATCGGCGCTGAACTCGGCGCGATGCGCGTGACTGAACAGATCGACGCGCTCGAAGCGTCGGCGGTCGACGCCTTCCGCTATCTCGTCGTGACGCGGGTCATCGCCTGCATGATCGCGCTCCCGATCCTGACGACGCTGATGAACTTCGCCGGCATGGTGGGCGGGTTCATCGCGGAAAGGGCGGCGACCGGCATGTCGTTGCGCCTGTATTTCACCCGGGCCTTCTCGCTGATCGACTTCGCGGACTACGTGCCCGCGACGATCAAGACCATGGTCTTCGGTTTCATCATCGCGACCGTGTCGTCGTACCTCGGCTTCACGACCGAGTCGGGCACCGAAGGCGTCGGCCGCGCGTCGACCCGGGCGGTCGTCCTGTCCTCCATGCTCATCATCGTGTCCAACGTCATTCTCGTCCGGCTCATCTTCTTCATGTTCCCGCGGGCGGGTGCGTGATGGCGACGACAGCCGAAATCGAGCACTCCCAGGCCGTCCCGGCGCGCGAGGCGGCGAGGGCCGCGGTCCGCCTCGAGGGCGTCACGAAGGCCTTTGGCGGCCGTCGTGTCCTGCAGGAGGTGTCATTCGACGTGGCGGAAGGTTCGGGGTTCGTCATCCTCGGGCGCAGTGGCACCGGCAAGAGCGTGACGCTCCGTCACATCATCGGGCTGGTCAGGCCGGACGCCGGGCGGGTGTTCGTGGAGGGAGACGAGATCAGTGCGTTGGCCGGACCCGATCTGTCCCGCGTCCGGCGCAAGGTGGGATTCCTCTTTCAGAGCGCCGCGCTCTTCGACTCGATCTCCGTCGGTGAGAACGTGGCGTTCCCGATGCGGCGCCATACCGACTTGAACGAATCGGACATCCTCGGGCGTGCGCACGACAAGCTGGCGTCCGTGGGGCTCGAGCACGAGTTCGACAAGATGCCCGGTGCACTCTCCGGCGGCATGCGGAAGCGCGCCGGCCTGGCTCGGGCGCTCGCGCTGGATCCGCGGATTCTGCTGGTGGACGAACCGAGCGCCGGCCTCGATCCGCTCACCGCCGAGGAGATCGATGACCTGCTGCTCGGCCTCAAGCGCGGCGGCGGCGTCACGCTCGTCGTGGTCACTCACAACATGCCGAGCGCCCGCAAGCTCGGCGATCGCCTGGTGATGCTCCACGAAGGCCGGATTCTCGCGGAAGGCACGCCGGCCGAGCTGGACGGCAGCGACCACGAGATGGTCCGGGCCTTCATGGCGTCACAACACTCGGGGTGAATCGATAGCCATGGCCCGCAATCGACTCGTCTATGTCGGCGCATTCGTCATCGGCGGCGTGCTGCTGTTCGCCGTCGGGCTGTTCCTGATCGGCAGCCGGCGGATGCTGTTCGACCATACCTTCCAGGCGTACGCGGAGTTCGCCAACATCAGCGGGCTTCAGAACGGCGCGATCGTCCGGGTCGCAGGCATGGATGCCGGCGAGGTGGATCAGATCGGCGTCCCGGCCAGGCCGTCGGGCCGGTTTCGCGTCCGTATGCGCCTCAGAGAGGATCTGCACCCGCTCATCAGGGTGGATTCCGTGGCGACGATTCAGACCGACGGACTCGTCGGCAACAAGTTCGTGCAGGTGGATGCCGGGACGGACCAGGCCGCGGCCGTGGCGGCCGGCGGCACGATGCAAAGCCGCGAGCCCTTTGACCTCTCCGCGATGCTCGATCGCATGAGCAAGACCATCGATCTGGTCACCAGCACGATCGTCGAAGTGAAGGGAGGCGTCGAGGAGGCGCTAACGTCCGTGACGACGACCGCGAAGGTCGCGCAGGACCTGATGGTCGACGTGGGGACGGACGCCCGCTCCATCATGGCCTCCACCCAGAAGGCCACCTCGGATTTGAACGCAATCGTGTCGGGGGTGAAGGAAGGGCACGGCAGCGTCGGCAAGCTGCTGACGGACGACGCGTTCTACGTGAGCGTCAAGAAGATTGCCTCGGAGGCCGAGGCGGCCGTCGCCAACCTGCGCGAAGCCAGCGTGCAGGCGAAGGGCGCGGTCGCGGATTTTCGCGGCGACCACGGGCCCATGAAAGGCATAACCGGCGATTTGCAGCAGACACTCAAGTCGGCGAAGGATGCGATGGCCGATCTGGCCGAAAACACCGAGGCGTTGAAGCGCAGCTTCTTCTTCAAGGGGTTCTTCAACAAGCGCGGGTATTTCGACCTCCAGGACGTCACGGTGCAGCAGTATCGCCAGGGCGCACTCGAGACCCGCGACAGGCGCGTCCTTCGGATCTGGGTCGGCACGCCGGTGCTCTTCGAGCAGGCGCCGGACGGTCAGGAACGCTTGACCGACGCGGGGAAGGGCCGGCTGGATTCGGCGATGTCGCAGTTCCTGAAGTATCCCCGGAACAGTCCGCTCGTGGTCGAGGGCTATGCGCGGCAGCCGGCGACCGGCGACGAGCGCTTCCTGCTCAGCCGGAGCCGCGCGGCGCTCGTCCGCGATTACGTCGTCGGGAAATACGGGCTCGACGCCAATTATGTCGCGACGATGCCGCTCGGTGCGGAGGCGCCGGACAGTCCAGACGGAAACAACTGGGACGGCGTGGCGCTGGCCATGTTCGTCTCGACGTCGGCGCTCTAGACGTAGGTTTTACTCGCGCAGGCGGAGCGGAGCACGGATCGCGGGTGATTTCGGATGGACCGGCTGGCACGCCGATTGATACGTAGAGGTTGGATCGGCGACGGGCGTGCGGGAGTTCCCCGGGCGTGTACCGGTTTTAAAGGAGGGAACTGTGGACGAGCGATCGCGAGTACTGTCGGCGACGGTGATCGGCGCGCTGGCCGGCGGGGTGTTGGGCTGGCTCTACATGACAGAGAACGGCCGCCGGATCCGCGACCAGATTGAGCCGAAGCTGGACGATTTCGTCAACGAAATCGGCCGCATTCGCGGTACGGTCGAAAAGGCGCGCACCGCGGCGAGCGAAGGACTCCGCTCCCTCAACGACGTGACAGGCGGCGCCCAGGGCCGCTGGTCGGCATAGGAGACGTCGATGGGTGATCTGCATACGACCAACGTGCTGCTCGGCGTCATGGCGGGGGTCAGCGTGCTCGAGGCGCTCCTGCTGATCGGCATGGGTATCGGCGGTTACCTGGTGTACAGCCGCGTGACAACGCTGATTTCGGATCTGGAGGCACGACAGATCGCGCCGTTGCGCGAGAGAGTGGACGCGATCCTCGCCGACGTGAAGTCGGTGACGGCGCGTGTGAGCCAGCAGACCGAGCGCGTGGATCACGCGATCTCGGGAACGATGGGCCGCGTAGACGAAACAGCCGAACGCGTCAAGGAGTCGGTGCGGGACAAGGTCAACCATGCGGTCGGCGTCGTCCGGGGCGTGCGTGCGATTGCCGCGTCCCTGTTGCGGAGTGATGGCCACGAGCCGCCGGCGCCGTCGCCGGGCCGGCCCTGACCCGGGCGTGTCAGACGCCCGTGGTGCAACCCATATTGGAGGAAAACATGGCATACGAATACGATCGGTTCGAGCGTGAAGACGGAGGCGGGTCGTTCCTGATGGGGCTCCTCGCCGGGACAGTACTTGGAGCAGGGCTGGGCATGCTGTTCGCCCCGAAGCCGGGAGCGGAGCTGCGCACGAAGTTGACCGAACAGGCCGGGAAGCTGCGCACGACGGCGGCGGACGGGTACCAGCAGGCGAGCGGGAAGGTCACGCAGATCGTGGATCGCGGCCGCGAAGCCTACGATCGCGCGCGGTCGGCCGCGGGCAGCATGCCCGGAGGCGACGCCGCGACGGGAAGCATGCCGGGCGCGGCGAATCCTGCAGGCGGCGCAGGCGCGGAGAGCGGCATGTCAGGCGCACGCAGTGGCGGGCCGGGGGGGAACAGGCTCTAGCGCGGCGCCGCGGGAGACCCGCGAGTGCCGCGCGTTTCACCGGCGGTGCGGCGTCTGATGGCGCCGCACCGTTGACCTCACAAATGGTTCCACGCCTTGATGCCATGACCCACGCGACCGCCGGGAAGCTCACCGACCTCGCCCTCGTAGCAGCGGTCGCCGGCGGGGCATACTACGTGCTCCGA
This sequence comes from Acidobacteriota bacterium, assembly GCA_031361295.1. Taxonomy (GTDB): domain Bacteria; phylum Acidobacteriota; class Vicinamibacteria; order Vicinamibacterales; family 2-12-FULL-66-21; genus JALZOC01. The sequence goes on from JANMCN010000056.1 coordinate 15,285, forward strand.
ACGCCGTCGCGGCGCCGCCTCGCCTGGCGGTTGGCCGTCGCCGGCCTCACCGGGACCGTCCCGGCCTGGTTCCGCCAGGAAATCGCCCAGGCGTGGCACGAGAGCGGCCGCTCCACCGCCAGCCACCCGACCGCCTCGCGATCCAGAATCGATCCGCCTGTGGCAGTCCGCGGATACTGAACGGCTATCGACCACGTCATACGCGAGGCGTTGGGGCCGCGGGAATTTCATCCGGCCTCCGTCGCCGCAGCCGCGCATACGCAGCTGTCACCTGCGCGCCGAACAACAGAATGACCGCGGAGATGTAGATCCACACCAGGAACACCACGACCGCGGCAATGGATCCGTGAACGCTGAAGCGCGACATGTCGCGGACGTACCAGGAGAAGCCGGCCAGCGCGCCTCGCCAGAGGAGCCCGGTCAGCACGGCTCCCACCCACACATCGCGGAACCGCACCGCCGCGTTCGGGACGAAGTAGAAAACGAGGCCGACCAGCAGGATGAAGATGACGGTGCTGGCCGACCTGAGGGCGAATCCCTGGAGGACGAGGAGACCCGGCGCGCGCGCGATCACGCCGGCGAACCACCCGGCTTCCGCGACATTCACCGCGCTGACGAGGAGCAGGCCGACGAGCAGCAGGAGACTCGCTGCCACCAGCATGATGAACGAGATCAGCTTGTGGCGGAGGTAACTGGGCTGCTTTTCCACGCCCCACGCGTGGTTGACCGCCGACGTGACCGCGCCGAACACGCCCATCGCTGCCCACACGGTGAGGATGCTGCTCACGATCCCGCGCCGCAGGCCGGCCTGCTGCATGGCTTCGAGTTGGGTGCGGACGAAATCGAACTGCTGCGGGAAATAGCGGAGCACGAAGGCGAGCACCGACGCGCGGTCGGTGTCGGCACTCGTGACGCTTGCCAGGATCGAGAGTGCGAGCAGGAAGAACGGGAACAGCGACAGCAAGGAATAGTACGCAATCGACGAGGCGAACGTGAGGTCATCTCCTCGATAGAAGCCCTTGGCGCCGCGCGCGAGCGCGAGGCCGAGGAGCTGTACTTCCGCTACTGATCGGGCCCGCGCATCATTCAGAAAGGGCCCCGGCGGCATGAGCCGCACGCCCGACCCGGCCTCCTTGCTCACGGCGTCATCATATCGCGCCAGCCATGCCCGTCGTCCGGTCGAACGTGCGCCACGCGGCGGCGCCCGGTTGCGCGTGTACATGGCGGGGCAGGGAGTGTTTTTCAACTCCCTGCAGCCGGGTGGCAGGTGGTGTTGGACGGGCGGGGTGCTCCAGCGGAACACCGGAGCGGCGGGCCGGGCCGCTGTAGCCGCCCGACACCTCTACAAAAGCAAAGCAAATGCCAGTCTGCACACGCAACAAAGAGTAAAAAAACGCGTGATCCGCGTTCGCCAGGCATCACGCGGAGCCCTCGTGGTCCTGCTCCGTGGGTAATCGCGTTCGCAGGTGGCACGCAAACGGACACCGCGCGTTGCCCTGGTCCCGCCAGACCCACGGGCTTTCGCCTTCACGCGCTGAGGATGTCGCGAAGCCCATGTCCCTGGATCAGGCGCGGCTCCGTCGGTCGACCCTGGCGCGCACAATGCGCTTGACCTCTGCTGGCGTGCAGCGGACCTTTAGCCTGGCCGCAGAGCGCTTGCAATGGCGCCGTAGTCGCCTGGTGGGCGACCAACGGCTCGAGTGGTCAAGCCCAAACTGATGCACAATGGCCGAGACCGAATCATTTCCTGATGGTTCGGTAGACACTGGCGACAGCCCGCGGTTGCGGGGATCCTCCGAAGGAGTGAGTCGATGACGGAAAACCGCTCGCGCGTGGCTCAGCCGGTCGACGTCGATAGTCAGACTCTACGCGACGCCATCAAGGGCGAATACAAGGAAGTGGCCGAGCATCCCGGCAAAGGATTCCACTTTCACACTGGCCGTCGACTGACCAAGATCGTCGGTTATCAGGACGAGTGGTTCAAGGGCGTTTCGGAACTGGCCGTTGAATCGTTCGCCGGTACCGGCAATCCATTCGCCATGGGCGCGCTGGCTGCTGGTGAACGGGTTGTCGATGTTGGATCAGGTGGGGGCATCGATTCACTCATCGCTGCGCGCATGGTGGGCCCGGCCGGACAGGTAGTCGGGGTCGATATGACCCCGGCGATGCTGGACAGGGCGCGCGCTGCCGCCGCCGGGTCCGGCATCTCCAACGTGGAGTTTCGCGAAGGCTACATGGAGGAGCTGCCGGTGCCCGACGGTTGGGCCGACGTGGTGATCTCCAACGGAGTGCTCAATCTGACACCCGACAAACAGAAAGCTGTCGGCGAAATGTTCCGCGTACTGCGCCCAGGTGGGCGGCTTCAGGTCGCCGACATCCTGGTTGACCGGGAAGTGCCGGAGGGAGCGAAAAAGAGGATCGAGCTTTGGACGGGTTGAATCGCCGGTGCTCTGCTGGAAGCAGAGCTTGAAGCGACGGTCCTCAACGCCGGTTTCTCGGAGTTTCAAATCACGTGGAAGGCCCAAGTGTTCGACGGCGCGCCGCAGGCGTCGAGCGCGAGTCAGTTTGGCACCCTTGGCATCAATTTCCGGGCGACCAAGCCCTGATCCAGCGCCTCGCGTCTGAGCGGGCACTGCGGGTTCGCCCGCGGGCGGTCCCCGTGTGTAGGGCGCCCGGGTGTCGCGGGCGCGGTCCGGTCGGCAGATAGCGTCTACAGCATGGCCAGGTTGTCGCGGCGGCCGGCGAAGACCCGGCGGGCAGGCACGAAGAGAAGCCGCCCGATGATGAAGCACAGCGCGCACCACGCGACGAGGATCACGAGTGTCACCCGCGCGCGACCGTACCAATACGTCGCCCCGGCTGCGACCCCGGCGGTGAGCGCGGCGGCCGCGACGAATGTCAGCATCCCGAGCAGGGCCGACAGTCCGTGCGCGTTGCTGGCGCGGCCGATGCTGTTGAGGTCGACGACACGGGGAAACAGCGCCGAATAGATCGCAGCCGCGGGAGCGACGAGGCAATAGACCGATACCAGTGCGACCGGGATCGCCACCCAGGCCGCCACGCTGCGGCTCCCGGGGAGCACGATGAGGGCGGCGACGAGACAGAAGAAGGAAGGGAGGGCCGCGATGAGCGCGTTGCCCGCGGCCTTGCCGGCGAGATAGTCGCGATCGCTCAGCGGCGACAGCAGCACCCGTGTGAGACCCGCCTTGTCGATCGCGAACTGATTGAGCGCGATCGGCAGGATCGACAGGCTGCAGACGAACGCCCCCAGGCAGGCAATCGCGATGCCCGTGTCGACACTCAGGCCCGCGGGGAGCTGAAAGCCCGCCGTGTTCTGCCGGTTGATCAGGAAGTAGACGAACACCATGACGAGGGGCGAGAGGAGGATCGCGCGGCCACGCGGCGTGCGCAGCGCGAGCCGGACCTGCGCCAGTGCCACGGCCGAGGCCCCCGGCGAGAGCGAGGGCAGTCGCACAGTCCACGCCGTCCGCATCGGTCCCGCACGGCGCGTGGCCGTGGCGCCCGGAGACTGGAGCACTTTACCGAAGACGTACGAGCCGGTGACGGCCAGGAAGAGTGTCGTGGCGGCCAGCGCGGCCATCGCCCGCTCAGCGGTGGCGAAATCGTGCACCACGGCGGCGCGGATGGCGCGCGAGTACACCTCGGTCGGATACAGGGAGATCGCGGTGCGGGCTGCCGCGACCGCCCACGCTGGCGCGATCGCGCGGCTCACCGGCGCTGCGGGGCCACGTGCGCCGGAGACCAGCTGTGGTCCGTGCGCGACCAGACTCGGAAGCATGCCGAGGACGGGCACGCCGAGCAGGAGCACCAGCGCGAGCACTTCGCCCCGGCGCCGATCGCGCACGGCGAGATGCAGGAGGCTCGTGGTGGTCGCGGAGATCGCGACGACGATCACCGCGAGCAGCACACCGGCGAACGCCGCGATCATCGCCGCCGCGGGCGCGCCCGCGGCCGCCATGCCGAGCGGGATCGCGCCGACGAGCGGAAGCATCAGGAGGACCCACGGATCCGCCACGGCGGCAGCCGATTCCGCGACGTAGAGCGTGTTCCGGCTGATCGGCAGGAGGAGCATGCGCACCGGGTTGGTGCGGTTACCCGCCGGAAGGATCAGCGGGCCGAGCACACACAGTATCGGCACCGCCACCAGGGCGTAGCGAGGCGCTCGCGCAAGCAGTGACTGGAGATCGCCTTGCCCCAGCGCGTACCCGCTTGCAGCGCCCAACGACGCGAGCCCCAGCGCAGACGGAACCAGCATGATTGCCGCGAGGAGCGGGCCGAGCTTCTCGATCGCGAGGGAGAACCGCTCGAGCATGTCGCGCGATCCGGTCCGCTCGAGCGAATTGACGAAGACCCGCCATCGCAGCCAGGCAAACGCGCGGAGTGTCGCCAGCATCACATCCAGTCGAGCGCGGCGTGCGGGCGCGCGTCCCCACCCACCAGGCCGATGAACAGCTCTTCGAGCGTCCGGCCGCTCCCGCCGGCCCGAAGTTCCGCAATCGTGCCCTGGGCGACCATCCGTCCGTGATCGATCACGCCGATGTGGGTGGACAGCCGTTCAACGATCTCGAGGATGTGCGAGGTGAGAAAGATGGTCCCGCCCCGGCCCACGAACGACAGCAGCAGGTCCTTCATCTGGCGCGACGCCACGGCATCGATGCCCTCGAAGGGCTCGTCCAGAAAGAGCAGCTTCGGCGCTGGAAGGAGCGCCGCGGCGAGCGAGAGCTTCTTGCGCATCCCGTGCGAGAAGTCAGTGACCAGGGTCGTGCCCGCGCTGGTCAGATCCATCAGATCGAGCAGATCCGCCGTGCGATGTCGTGCCGTCGCCTTGTCGATGCCGTGCACCTGCGCGACGAACGTCAGCGTTTCCGGCGCGGTCAGGCGATCGAAGAGCGCCAGGTCCTCAGGCACCACGCCGATGCGCCGCTTGACCGCGACCGGATCGACCAGCGGGTCCATGCCCAGAATCCTCATGGTGCCGGCCGACGGACGCAGCAGCCCGGTCAGGCACTTGATGGTCGTCGACTTGCCCGCACCGTTCGGCCCCAGGAAGCCGTACAAGCTCCCCGCGGGAACGGCCAGGTCGATTCCGTTCACCGCGCGAAACTCCCCGAAGTCTCGCGTGAGTCCGCGAGTCTGGACGGCGGGGTCCGAGGTCATCGGGCGGATTGTATCCTCTCCCCGCGTCAGGGTCCGCGCCGGACCGCCCGAAGGATGGCGTCCAGGAACTGTGGCAGGTCGTCCGCCTTGCGCGACGTGATCAGCCCGTGGTCGTCCACCACGGGGCGGTCCACGTAGAGCCCGCCCGCGTTCTTCACGTCAATCGCAATCGACGGCCACGACGTGACCGTGCGGCCGGCCAGAACGCACGCGGAAATCAGGACCTGCGCGCCGTGCCCCATCGCCGCCACCGGGCACCCTGAGGCCACGGCCTCACGCACCATGTCCAGCACCGCGTGGCGCATGCGCAGCAGATCCGGCGCGTACCCGCCTGGAATCACGACGACGGCGAAGGGGCGGGCGCGGGCGCCGGCAGGGGTCATCTGCGAGACGACGGTGGCGAGTCCGTAGCGGCCGGTATAGGTGCGGGGCGCGACAGGTCCGATCGGGACCACCTCCAGATGCGCTGCGGCCAGTGCGTCGAGCAGGCCGGTGACCTGCCCATCGTCGAACCCATCCTCCACGAGCAGTGCGACGGCATCGCCCGGCGTGTTCATGCCCGGATTGTACATGTCCGGTGCCTGCGCGGCTTGTGCACCGGACGTGTGCGGCTGGCCGCCGTGGTACGATTGCGGCGTGAAGACTCTCATCGTGAACGGCGGTGATGCGGCTGACGAGCAGATGTTCGACTTGCGTGGCGATCAGAATTGGCTCGCGATGGCGTACATGACGGGAGTGTGATCGGCATGAACCGCCTCGGTCAGGAGCGCAGTCCGTACCTGTTGCAGCACGCCGGCAATCCCGTCCACTGGTATCCCTGGGGAGGAGAGGCATTCGAACGCGCGCGCCGCGAAGACAGGCCGATTTTTCTCTCGATCGGCTACTCGACCTGCCACTGGTGCCACGTGATGGAGCACGAGTCGTTCGAGAACGGCGGGATCGCCGACCTGTTGAACGGCCACTTCGTGTCGATCAAGGTGGACCGGGAAGAGCGGCCGGATGTCGATCGCGTCTACATGTCGTTCGTCCAGGCCACGACCGGGTCCGGGGGATGGCCCATGTCGGTCTTCCTCACTCCCGACTTGAAGCCTTTCTTCGGCGGGACGTATTTTCCGCCGGCGTCCCGCTGGGGAAGGCCGGGATTTGCCGATCTCCTCGGCGAGCTCGCGCGCGTGTGGAAAGAAGATCGGCAGCGGGTCGAGGGGGCGGCGACGGAACTGTTGCAACGGCTGCGTGGCGTCACGGGCACGGACGGCGGCAGGCGCGCGGAATCGGAGATCGCGCCATCGACGGCCCTGGACACCGCCGTCGAGCAGTTCCGCGGGGCCTTCGACGAACGCCGCGGCGGGTTCGGTGACGCGCCGAAGTTTCCGCGCCCTTCAGAGCTGCTCTTGCTGCTGCGCGAACATGCGCGCCGTACCGCGGCCGGATCGGACGCCGGGCCGTCGCTCAGGATGGCGACTGAAACCCTGAGAGCCATGGCGCTCGGCGGCATGCGCGATCACGTTGGCGGCGGGTTCCATCGGTATTCGGTCGACGGCGACTGGCGGGTCCCTCACTTCGAAAAGATGCTCTACGACCAGGCGCAACTCGTCCTGGCGTTTCTGGAGGCGGGGCAGGCCACGGGCGATGCGTTCTATGCGGCGGTGGCGGAAGACACCCTCATGTACGTTCGCCGGCAGATGACCGATCCGGGTGGCGGCTTCTACTCCGCCGAAGACGCCGACAGTCTCCCTCCGGACCAGGCGAGCGTCCCAGGGGCGCACAAGACCGAAGGGGCCTTTTACACATGGTCCGACGACGAAATCGGGACGCTCCTCGCGGCCGATGCCGATATCGCGCGGCGACGATTCGGGATTGAGCCAGCCGGGAACGCGCCGCAGGATCCGCAGGGTGAGTTCACGGGGAAGAACCTGCTATATACCGCGCAGTCAATCGAAGATGTCGCCCTGGCGAGCGGTCGCACCCCGGACGACGTCGTGGCGGCACTCGGGCGGATTCGCGAGACGCTGTTCGCGCATCGCGAAGGTCGCCCAAGGCCCCACCTCGATGACAAGGTCCTGACGGCGTGGAATGGCCTGATGATCGCGGCTTTCGCACGGGGCGCACGCGTCCTCGTCAATCGCCCAGCGGCCGCCACCTATCTCGATGCGGCGACCCGCGCGGCGACGTTCATCAGGACCACGCTGTGGGCCGACGGGCGCCTCCTGCGCCGATACCGGGCAGGCGATGCCGCGATCGACGCGTACGCAGAGGATTACGCCTACCTGGTCTGGGGGCTGCTGGAGCTGTTCCAGGCCGGGGGAGATCCCCGGTGGCTCGAATGGGCGATCAGCCTGCAGGCGCAGCAGGACGAGAAGTTCTGGGACCCGAAAGACGGCGGCTGGTTCAGCACCACGGGGCTCGATCCGACCGTCCTTCTGCGGCTCAAGGAAGACTACGACGGCGCGGAGCCGGCGGCGAGCTCCGTGGCCGCGTTGAACGCGCTGACCATCGCGCATCTCACCGGAGACGAAGACGTCCGCGGGAGAGCGGAACGCACGCTGGCCCGCTACGGTCCTCGCATCGGTGCGGCGGGGCGGACCATTCCCATGATGCTGTGCGCGCTGTCGGCCTGGCATGCGGGTTTTGCACAGGTGGTCGTGGTGGGGTCGACAGAGCCCGCCCGCCCGCTCATGCAGGAGGTTGCACGCCGCTACCTGCCGTTTGCGATTGTCATTCCGATCGCCCCCGGCGAACACGCGACCCGCGTCGGTGCGATTCTGCCGTTTGTCGGCGCGATGACGGACGGCGGCGGCGCGACGGCGTACGTCTGCCGTAACTTCACGTGCCGACAGCCGGTCACGACCATCGAGGACCTCGGGCGCGAGCTATAATCAGGACAATTCATCATGGTCTTTGAGCTCGAGATAGTGCTTCGCGATCGTGACTCGGCGATTGCCGAGAAGACCGTGCACGCCGGCAACGACGCTCCGGCATGGACGGAGCTGGACGTGCAGGAGGTGCTCAAGGCGATGCTGCTCGCCGTGGACCGCGCGAAGAACCCTGCCGCCGAACAGCGGTTCGTGACGCTCAGGGGATTCAGCTGGATCGTCGAACCGGCAGCGGGCGGCGTGGTGATCGCAATTGAGATCCCCACCGGTGCGGTCATCGCCGGGCCCTTCGACATCCCCCAGGCCCGGCTCGACACGCTCATCACGCGAGTGCTTGCCGAGGCATCTTCCTCCCGCCCCGTGATTCACTGACGCTTTCAGAGTTGTCGGTTCGCCGACACATCCGCCTGCGGGCGGGTGGTCCGGCCCGTGGATTCAGGTGTTTCTGCCCGTTTTTGGCTACCCCGCGTCGGCACTGGCTTTGCGGTCTGGGTGAGGGCCGGGCTCGCCCCGGACGCCCGCATGAAGCTGCAACATCGGATTCTCGTGCTCGACGATGACGAGAATGCCCTCGAGGGCATCGTGGAACTGCTGCGTCAGGCGGAGTACGAGGTGGTCGGTGCCGCCACCTTCGACGCCGCCCGCGAGAGGCTGGCGTCGGAGCCGTTCCACCTGCTCATTGCCGACGTCCGCCTGCGTGGCTTCAACGGGCTGCACCTCGTGCGGCAGATTCGCCGCGACCGGCCGGAAATGGCGACGATGATCATGACGGGGTACGACGACCGGATGATGGAGCTCGAATCCGGCCGGTACGGTGCCGCTTTCATCCGCAAGCCGATCGATCCTGCCGGATTCCTCGAGGCCGTCGCGAAGGCGCTCGCCGACATCAAGCCGCAGCGGCGCTGGCAGCGGAAGCGGATCGTGGGCGGCTTCCGTGTCACCGCGAACGGCCGCCCGGCGGCCGTCCTGGACGTCTCGTACGGCGGGCTGCGCCTCGAGGTGCCGCAGAGTGGAGTGCTGCCGTCACGATTCGGGGTGGACATCGCCGCCCTCGACCTGCACCTGGACGTCACGTCGGTGTGGTGCCAGCCCGCCGCGAACGGCGCCGCCGTGTTGTGCGGCGCGGCGCTCGCGTCCGATTCCACTCCGGCCGCCGAAACCTGGCGCAACATCGTCGATCGCCTCTCAGCCTGACCCGCCTTCGCTCCCGCGGTCGCTCAGCGAGCTTCGGCGTGGCCTCCATCCCCAATCCCTGATGCCCAATCTCAAGTGTGAGCATAGAATGCAGCGATGATCCGACGTTCCGCGAGCGTGGCCGCCATGGCCATCGTCATGGCCGCCTCACCCCTGGCTCCGCGTGCGCAACAGCCGCGCGCGTTTCCGGCGTTCGAACTGGACGAGGCCACGATCTCCGGTCTGCAGGACGCGATGTCCGCCGGACGCTACACGTCGCGGCGGCTCGTGGATTTGTATTCCGAACGCATCAGGGCCATCGATCGCGCCGGGCCCACGCTTCGCGCGGTGATCGACGTGAATCCCGACGCGGGCGCCATCGCGGACCGCCTGGACTCGGAGCGGCGCGCCGGCCACGTGCGCGGGCCGCTCCACGGGATTCCCGTTCTCATCAAGGACAACATCGATACGGCGGACAAGATGCACACTACGGCAGGCTCGTGGGCGCTCTATGATGCCCCGGCTCCAAAGGATGATGCATTCATGGCCGCTCAGCTCAGGCGAGCCGGTGCGGTCATCCTAGGCAAAGCGAACCTGAGCGAATGGGCTAATTTTCGTTCGACCGGAACGCGTACGCGGCAAACGAGCGGATGGTCAGGCCGTGGGGGCCAAACGAATAATCCATATTTTCTCGACCAGAATCCGCTCGGCTCGAGTTCCGGTTCAGCGGTCAGTGTTTCGGCGAATCTGATCCCGGTCGCCATCGGTACGGAGACAAGCGGTTCGATCATCTCGCCATCGGTCACAAATGGCGTCGTGGGCCTAAAGCCAACGGTGGGTCTGGTATCCCGCAGCGGCATTATCCCGATCTCG
>JANMCN010000069.1:0-2591 GCA_031361295.1 Acidobacteriota bacterium
GATCAAGGCGAGCACCTTCAGAGACGCTGTGACTCGCCAGAGCAGCTCGGGTTAGGCGCTATACTCCGATAAGGAACGTCGTGTCGCGCCGATCGGCGGTTGTGTGTGCTCGTCCCGGGCATCCTCGGTGAAGCACCGAGCCCTGTCACTAAGGACCTCGGTCGACTGCGCGCACGATACGATCTCCTCGGCATCTGTAACGCTCGGCAGGGCGGCGTCGGACACGGCGCTTTTCGCCGACGCACGCGACCGTTATGCCGCGAACTGCTCACACTCCGTCAGCCGATGACGTCCTCGACGGTCTCCGTACGCCGGATGGCCGCTACATCGTCGTCCGTGGACGGTTGTGGCGTGCGTCGAACCCCGCTCTGGACGACGCGGTGCGCGATCGCTGGGTGAAGACGTTGATGGAGGCGCGGCGCGCAATCGGGTCGGCCATGCGTCAAGGCGACGCGATAGCCCAACGGCGGGCGCGCCAGCGGGTGCACCGCGCGAAGGTCGCGCTCGGCGAGCGCGGTGCTGTGTGGTGGGACGACGGGGCGCCGGACGAAAACCGGCGGCTCGCTGACAACACACGCTACGGCGAGTGGTTCGCGCGCGCGAGGCGCTGGCGGCAGGCGATCGAGGCGCTGCTGGACCAGCGCCAGCCGAGCGCCAGCATCTGTCCGTCGGAGGTGGCGCGCGTCGTGTCACCTCGCGGCTGGCGCGCGCACCTCGAGGAGGTGCGGGATCTGGGGCGTCATCTCGCGCGGCGAGGGGACGTGGTGATCACGCAGCGCGGGCGAAGGTGCGATCCCGATCTGCAGGTTCGTGGTCCTGTTCGCTACCGCCGGCCGTAGCAGTCGCGAACGTGTTGTTGATCACATGTCCTGCGCGCCGCCCACACGGCCTGCACCAAACACCAGCGCAGCGCCGTCGGCGCGGCCTTCGTAATGCTGGTCCGTCGTTGCCGTTCGGAGCTGGAGTTCTCGCTAGGTACGAGGCCCAGATAGGACTCGACGACGGGCGCGCCGCTAAGTCGGTGATCTCCTCGAGCGCGGCGACGAAGCGGACCGAGGTCGACAGTCCGACCCCGGGCAACGTCATCAGCCGGCGGGCGGTCGGATCCGGCTTGGCGGTCGGGGCCTGCTCCCGGTCCGCGTTGCTTCCTGGTTGAGCGATTCGATCGTCCGGAGATGCTGCTCGACGTAGGTAGGGAGCGTGGTATCCGCGCACAGCACGCGGACACGGGCGGAGAAGGTGCGGACGTCGCCGCCGAGTGGTCGTCGTCCTCCGCCCGCAGCCAGCCGCGCACGGTGTTTGAGCAACTTGCTACTGGCGCCGACCAAGGCTTCCCGCATCCCCCACATCGTCTTGCGCTGGCGGCAAAAGCGTTCATCGTAGGGCCGTAGTAACAGAATGGCAAATCCGCGGAACTCCAGCAGGAGTTCGATGCGCTGTTCGAACGCCAGAATCAGAGTAAGGCCGCTGACGCGACGTCGATTCCGGCGACGTTCCTGCGCGTGACCATCACCCGGTGAGCGGGTTCACAGGAGCGATCCACGACGTCGGCAGTTTCCGAGATCATCGCGCAGTATGGACTGATCCGCGCTGGACGGGCTTTCGAGAAATGGCCCCGACATCACTCTACGTTTCCCACGGACCTCGAAGCCGACGTGATTGACTGAATAGGGCGATACCTTCCCCCGGCGCGATCTATCGTTCGCGGAACAAGGCGTCGACGTTCGGGAGTCGCGTGAACTTGGAGAACGTTCCCTCGTCCGCCATTTCGTGGGCGGCTTCGAGGAATCCAGCCCATGCCGTGCGCGCGAGTGTCCCGCCAACGCTGATCCGCCGGACGCCCAGGTTGGCCGCATCGGCAACCGTGATGAACGGGGCGTTGATCAGCAAATTTACCGGCTTGGGCGACACCGCGGCCACGATCGCGGACGCGTGCTCGGCGGTTTCGATCCGCGGAGCGTAGAGACAGTCGGCGCCGGCCTCGGCGTAGGCCCGGAGCCTGCGGATGGTCTCGACGATGTCGGGGCGCCCCCACACGAACCCCTCGGAGCGGCCGGTGAGCACGATCCCCGTGCCGCTCTCGTCGATCGCCCGTCGCGCGGAGCGAATCCGCTCGACCGCCAGATCGAACTCGTGGAGCGGATGCGCCACGTCGCCAGTCGAGTCTTCGATCGAAAGCCCGGCGATGCCCGTGGCGGCGGCGCGCTTGACGTTGGCGGCGACGTGTTTGGGGTCGACCGCAAATCCGCCCTCGAAATCCGCGTTCACCGGCACCTTTACGGCGGCTGCAATCACACGCAGATGCTCAAGCGCCTGATCCAGCGTGACCTGATTGTCCGCTCGCCCCAGCGCCCACGCGAAACCCGCGCTCGTCGTCGCCAGCGCCTTGAACCCCATCGATTCGAGCGCCCGCGCGCTCCCCACATCCCACGGGTTGGGCATCACGAAGCAACCGGAGACGTGCAGGCTGCGGAACGCAATCGCGCGACCGTCGTGTGCGTTCATGTCATCACCTCCAGCAAGAGCAGGACCGTGTGGTCGGATGGCGCGACGGCGTCAGGTCGGGCAGCTTGGCGCCTCCGGCAAAAACC
>JANMCN010000082.1:0-38838 GCA_031361295.1 Acidobacteriota bacterium
GGCATCTCTATCAGCTGCTCGAAGGGTTCGAGAAGCGCCTCATCGAATCCACGCTCGAGGCGGCGGGGGGCGTCCAGAAGCGCGCGGCGGAGCTGCTGCACATCAAGCCGACCACTCTCAACGAGATGATCAAGCGCCACGACATCCGTCCGCGCCGGAAGCGCGGGGTCGTCGGGCGCGCCGGAACGGACCTGCCGGATCCCGAAGACATCGACGACGCCGATCCCGTCGGCGCGATCAATCGCGAGTAGCCGCCTTCCGCACCTGCCCCTTCAGCTGGGCGAACATCCGCTCGTACTTGGCCAGGATCACGTCCCACCGGTAATTCTTCCGGACGTAGTCGCGCCCGTGCGCGCCGAGCGAGGCGCGCAGGCGGTGGTCCGCGACGAGCAGCCGCAGGCACTCCGAGAACTCGTCGCGGTCCGAGTAGTACAACCCGGCGTTGCTCTTGATGCAGTGGTCGACCAGCACTTCGCTCCGGGCGTTGGCGAGGATCGGGGTGCCCACCGCGAACGACTCGAGCGCGAGCAGCGACAGGCTCTCGTATGGGGACGGGACGACGACCACCGTTGCGGCCTCGAGCGCCTGGACCCGCTCCTGATCCGACAGACGGCCGGCAAACCGGATGAAGGGCTCTTCCGGCAGCGGCATCAGCTTCACCCCCATCAGGACGAGCGACGCATCCCCTCCCTCCTGGACGTAGGTGCTGAAGTACTCGATGAGCTCTTCACAGCCCTTGCCGGGATCGATCCGCCCGCCGTACAACGCGATGGGGCCGTCGAGGCGGTGACGGCGGCGGAACACCGATCCGCGGTGTGAGAGATGCGGTCGGTACGTCGGCGACGCATCGTCCGCCGCGGCGGCCTGCGCGAGTTCCTCTTCGTCGCCCTGGTGCGGTCCGGTGTGCTCGCGCGGGTATTCCTGGGCCTGGGGAAGATCGACACCGCAGCCGACCGTCTCTTCCTCGAGGGCACGCATCGAGAAGTGGGTCGTGAGGAACCGGCGCTCCACCTCGGTGTTGTACGCGATGCCCGCCGGCATGCTGAAGAGCTCCCGATAGATCTCGAGGTGAATCGCGGGCTCGTCGTGGGCCGTCGGCACCAGGATCGTCTTGTGGGGCGCAATCCGCATCCCCATCACCGTGGGCGCGTACAGGTACGTGAAGAAGATCAGGATGTCGTACTGCTGCTGGTTGCGCTCCAGGTACTCGAGCAGGGCGGGGCACCACGGGCCCTGCTGCCGCAGCCATTCCACTTCGTCGTCACGGGTGTGCTGGCTGGTGAAAATCCACTCCGAGTAGCGATTGAACGCCTGGATGTCGCGTGTCAGCGCGTTGGCGAAGCGGCGGACGGTGACGCCGCGGATGCGGTCGGTGCCCTCGGGGTACTCGTTCGTCCACGTGATGTAGTCCTGTGCGCAGGTGGTCAGCACCTCGACCTGGTGCTTGGGGGCGAGCCGTTCGGCGATGAGCCGGCAGTGATACTCCGAGCCGCCGAGTATCTCCGTGCCGTAGCGCTGGACGACAAATGCAATCTTCACACAGGTCCTCGTCAGTCAGTGTCCAGCGCTGCCGCTGGCCGCTCTCAGTGCGCCGCCTCGGGTCCGGCTGTCGGCGTGGACAGCGGGGTGGCTGGTGGCCGCGGCTACCCGGCGCCCAGTCCGGCGAGCACGGCCGTGAGCCGCGCCTGCACCCGGGGGGCCGCGAAGTCGCGTACGCGCCGGCGCTGTCCTTCGATGATGCGATCCCGGACCGGATGATCGTACACGAGCGTGCCGATCATCTCCGCGGCGAATTCCAGATCCTTGGGCGCGAAGAGCACGCCCGCCCCACCGAGCGTCTCCGGCACCGCGCCCGCGCTGTAAGCGAGCACCGGTACATCCGCCGCCATGGCCTCGACGAGCGGCACGCAGAAGCCTTCGTGTTCGCTGAGCGAGACGTAGACGTCCGCCCAGCGGTAGTAGGCGGCCAGATCTTCGTCGGGGACGGGCCCCGTGAACCAGAAGCGGTCCGGCAGCATGTCGAACTCGGCGATGAGTGCCTGCACCTGTGCGTAGTACCGGGGGAGCCCGTCGTACCGGCCCACGAAGATGAACCGATAGTAGCTGTCGATATGGCGCTTGTACATCTCAGCGAGCCGGATGTGGTCTTCGATACGCTTGTTCGGGACGATCCGCCCGACGAACAGGATGTTGATGAGGCCGTCGCCGAGGATTCTTTCGAGCGCCGGCCGTCGCGGCGCCGCGGTGATCCGCTCGGTGTCCACCGCGATCGGGAGCACTCCGGTGGCGGTGAAGCCGGTCTCTTCGAGCTCGCAGCGGTTGAACTCTGAATCTCCAAGCGCCAGGTCGACGTGGCCCACGAGCGTGGCGAGCTCGCGCCGCCCGAGCGAGGCCAGGCGGAACATCCCGACATCGTACGGCGCGAAGAACCGCGCCGGGGTGATGTTGTGGTACTGGAGCACGCGTGCGCCCCGGAGCCTGGCGAACGCCTCGGTCATCGGCGACGGGAGGGCGAAGTGGAAAATCGTGACATCCCCGGCACGCGACGCGGGGTCCTGAAACGGAAGCACGTCCGAGCGGAGGTCGTCGTCGATCGTCAGGGCAAAGAGCTCCGACGAATGTCCGGCGTCCCGCAGCATCCCGCGCATCCGCCGGGCACTGTCCCCGATCGCGTCGCCGCGGTGCGCCGCCGGCACCCACTGATTGATGATCATGAGCCGGCCCGGGAAGCCGGGACTCCGGACTCCGGCGTCGGGGCGGATCCCCCGGATTCCGCCTGCTCCAGGCAGGGACCCGGACGGTCCGGCAGGGCGCGATACAGTGCGGGACGGAACTGCCGCAGCTCCTCGAAGCGCTGGAACTGTTCGAATTGGGGCCAGAAATCCCAGGCCACTTCGGGCGCTGCCCTCGGAGGCAGGCGCAGCGTCGCGGCGACGTACTGAAGGAGCATGGCGCCGAAGTTCCGGTGCAGCAATCGGTCCAGCGCCGCGTCCTGCGACTGGATGACCGCGCTCTCGATCTGGCTGTCACTGATGACGGCGTTCATCAGGCCGGCGATATACGCGGGGTCCTTGGACTCGTACAGCACGCCGCCCCCGTCCATCGTCGCGGGGACGGCGGTGGACGCGAAGGCGATCACCGGCACGCGCTTGTGGAACGCCTCGATGATCGGGACGCAGAATCCCTCGTGCTCGCTGGCGCAGAGGAACACGTCGGCCACGTCGTACAGACCCGAGAGCTCCTCGTTTGACACATGCCCGAGGAAGTGGATGTCCGGGGTGCCGAGGCTGGCGATGAGCGAGTGCAGCATCGCCAGGTATCGTTCGAACCCGCTGTAGGAGCCGACGAGGAGCAGCCGCGAGCGGCGGTTGTGGCTGATGCGATACGCATGGAACGCGCGAATCACGTCCTCGAACTTCTTGTTCGGGATGACGCGCCCCACGAACATCACGTTCGTCCAGTCGTCGTTGAAGTCAGTGGTGAAGAGGAAGTCCCGAGCGAGATCCAGGTGCGAGAAGTCGGGGACGACGGGGAGCACACCGGTGGAGCCGAAGCCGAGGGCCTCGAGCTCCTGGCGGTTGTATTCGGAGTCGCCGAGCGCCAGCTCGCAGCGATCGATGTAGGCCGTCAGCTCGCGGCGGCCGCGAAAGCACTGCTTCACCAGGTCCTCGTGGATCCCCACGAAATACTCGGGCGGCGTGATGTTGTGATACACGAGCACCATGCGCCCGGGCAGCGCATACGCGGTCCGGGACGCGCGGGATCCAATCGAAAAATGATGGATCAGCACGTCGGATGCCGAGACGCCGCCGACGAGATCGCGGTAATCGAGCGTCTGATCCTCGAGGCGCGGATCCGCCGTCTCGACGAAAATCTCAGATTCGTATCCGGCGGTCCTGAGCACACGCTGGATGCCGAGCACCTCGTGTCCGATGGCATCGCCGTACCCGAGCGTGGCGAGCACCTGGTGAACGCGGGGCCGGTGCGTCGGTGCGATGCTCATGCCGACTGCGAGAGGTTCCGTGCCACCCGATCGTCCGGGATGACGGCTCCCGACGGGATCCGCGCGAGCACGTCCGCGGCGGGAGGCAGGTTGACGCGGCGCCGGCGGAACCAGTTGGGCAGCGGCTCGACCGTGCGCGCACCGCCGGTATCGGGCTCCCGCTGGAGACGATCGAACATGTCCAGGTATTTCCGCTCGATGACCGGCCAGGAGTAGTGCCGCTCGAAGTAAGCCCGTCCATTGTGCCCGAGCCGTGCGTGCAGAGGCCCGTTCGACTCGAGCGCGAACAGCGTCTCCGCGAACTCTTCGTACCGCTCGTAGTAGAGCCCCGCCCCGCTGCGGACGCACTGGCCCTTGAGCACGTCGCAGCGACCATTGGCCAGGACCGGCCGGCCGAGCGCCCAGGCCTCGAGGGCCACCATCGAGAGACTCTCGAAATAGGAGGGCATGATCAGCACGTCGGAGGCGGCCATCGCATCGAACTTGTCCTCGTCGGTGAGAAACCCGAGATGGTGGATGCGCGGGTGCTGCGGCACCGGCATGATGGCGCTCCCGACGAGCACCAGATCGAGGCCGCGGGGAAACGTCGCTGCGTACTGCTGGAAAAACCGGAAGAGCTCTCCGCAGCCCTTGTTCTCGTCGATGCGACCCACGTAGATGGCGAACGGGCGCCGGAAGTCGAACTTCTGGCGGAACCGATCCGGGGCGGGATGGGCGGGCACCGCGGATCCGATGCCGACGACGACGCCAGGCACATCGTGGTTCCCGGTCGCCGCGTGGATCATCGCCTGCTCCTCGGGCGAGTTGTACATGACGGCACGGACGTCGCGAAACGCGGGACCGAAGATCGCCAGGCCGATCGCGGGGTCGCGTTCGGCCGTCGGAACGAGCACGGCCTTCGCATGCAGCCGCCTGGCGGCGTGCCACGCGTGGTAGTAGCGATAGCTGAAGAGCAGCACGAAGTCGAGGTCAGGCGCCCGGCTGGCGAGGTGATCGAGCATCGCGGGACTCGCCGGACCTTCGCTCTCCAGCCACGCGAGCTCGTCCGCAAGCGAATGCGGATGGTCGAACACGTGATGGGACCGGCGGCCGAACTGCAGCGGGTTGCGCTCGTGCCGAACGGGGAAGCGCCGCACCGGCACGCCGTTGATCCGTTCCACGCCGGCCGGCCACTCGTTGCGCCACGTGACGTAGTCGCGCGCACAGGTGGTGACGACCTCGATCTCCGCGTGGCGCGAGAGCCGCTCGGCGACGTACCGGGCATGCAGCTCGGCGCCGCCGTTGATGTCGGCGCCGTATCGCTGAACAACGACAGCGAGCTTCACGATTCGTGCGATCCGCCTCCGCCGCGAAGCGGTTCCGGCGCGGCCTCCGCGTAGCCGCCGCCGGAGCCGTCGTGCGTGTCGCGATCCGACGGGCCGGAGGAGGGCGCGTCGCCGGGGGACGCCCCTCCGAATCCGGCGCGCGAGTCCGCGCCACCCTCGGCCGGCCGCCGGCGTCCGCGCCGCCGCCGGCGCCGTGACCGGCGTTCCGCCTGTTCGGCCTCCGTGAGCGGCCGTTCGGCGCCGCCAGCGGCCGTGGGGGGTTGGAGCGGGGCGACGGCACCCGGGCGGTACTGCACCACGCCTTCCAGCGCACGCGCGCGCCGCTCATCGAAATCGAGGCGGCTCGACGTCGATTCGACGCGCATCTTCAGGTTCTTGACTTCGATCCCCAGCCGGGTCGTCTCGAGCACGAGGTTGTGCATCACCTCGTAGTACAGCGGCTCGATCGCCGCCTGCTGCGCGTTCAGCTTCGACTGGATGTGCAGCGCTTCGATGAGCGGGTTGGGATTGAGGAACAGCTTCAAGATGGGACGAAGCAGCCGGCGCATGAACCGGAGGAACCCGCGGTGCGTCTCGAAGAGCGTCGTGTCCTCGAACGCGAAGTTCGGCGGCAGCGAGGCCTCGCGCTTGCGGCGGAACTGCTCGAGCAGGTCGGAGCGCACCCCGCGGGGATCCAGGAACGTCTCGAGCTTGACCGAGGCGAGCTCGCGAATCTCCTCTTCGGTATAGTCGACGCCCCGCTTCTCGCGGATTCGCGAACGGATCTGGCGCATGATCTGCTCGACGTCGACGTGGTCCGATCGCACTGAAAAATCGGTCATATGGTGCTCGTCAAATGGCTGGTGTCCGTGCGGCACGTGACTTCGCCGCGTCGGCCGCGGCTTTCTTCCGGCGCCGCGTGCCGAACTCGGGCGCCTCCTTGATGCACGTCCCGAGGATCCCGATCGATTCGTAGAACGCGCGCGCGCCGGTCTTCTCAATCTGTGCGGCGTCGGTGCCGACATCGGGATAGCCGTTGCCGTCCGCGGACACGGTTTCCCAGTTCCGGAACAGGCGGCCCCACGGGCTCGCCAGCACGTCGTGCATCAGCCGCTTCGCGTTGCGCGGGTACCAGAAGCTGTCGTGGTAGACCACGCTCGCAATGTACGCCCACGGCGCAAGCACCGTCTTGAGCGACCACTCGATCGGCTTCTTCATCGGCCCCCAGTAGATGTGGTGCTGCATGCGCGACGCGAACGTCATCTTCTTGAACGGCCCGACGAAATGCCAGTTCTGGGCGCCCGCCTCCGTGTCGCCGACAATCTCGATGTCTCGCGGGTCGCCGCAGCCGAGCCCCAGATCGTGCGCCATCCTGATGAACTTGATCGACATCGGGTCGAAGCCCATGAGCTTCGCGGCCACCGCATCGATCGCGACCTGGTCCGCGCTCGCCAGGATGACGTCCTTGGTGTAGGGCGTCATGCAGCGGGGGCCCGGGCCGTCGCCCGCGAACGTCCCGTCCATCACGGCGAAGACCCCCCGATGGATCGTCTTCTGGATCATGAGGAGATCGACGAGCGTTTCGTGAATCACCGGATGCGTCCTGTGCCGGTGCTCGTTCAGCAGGCCTCCGAACGCATTCTTCATGGCCCCGGTCGTCGTCGTGAACACGTGCGTCTTCACCGTCGGGAGGTGAATGATGTTCTCGCCGATGAAGCGCCTCGGGATCATGAAGCCCTTCGGGTAGACCTCGTTGAGGCACGTGAACTTCTTCGTCAGATCGCCCACCGCGTCGCGGATGTTGATCCACTCCTCGGTCTCGTAGATGTGGACATTGCGCAGCCCGTGCGCGTTCACGACGTTGATCTGCTTGTTCTCGCGTTCACCGAGATGCGCGTCGATGACGACCGTCCGGTTGTGGCACGCGTGGATGAGCGCCGGATCGTACCCGTCCTGCTTCATCGCGCGAACGACCCCGTCCAGCTGCCACGGGGTGGTGGAGGTGGCCGGGAAAAAGAAATGCCACGAGATGTTCACCTTGAGCGCCGTGTCCGCGTCCTTCGCGACCACGTCCTGGTACCCCGCGAGGTTCATCACCGAGTGGTAGTCCCGCAGCACGGTTGCGGGCGTGGTGCGCAGAATGGAGACTTTCGATTTCGCCATGGAAGTTCTAACTGATCAATCCGTCCAGGAACGCCACGTTCGGGCCGTAGATGATGAAGCCGGCCGTGGCGGCCCAGAGCGCGACGCAGAGCAGCAGCGGCCGATCGTTCAGCAGCATTTCGGCCGGGCTGCCTCCGCCTTCCTTCTGATGCACCAGGTACAGGTAGCGAAAGATACCGTAGAGCGGGAAGGGGAGCGTCAGGCCGAGCATCTGCGTGTGGAACTTTTCGACGGTCTCCGGGCTCACGGTATAGATCGCGTAGGCGACCAGCGTCGACGCCGTCACGACCGCGATCATCTGGTCCAGCAGGTACGGAGTATATTCCTCGAGGATCCGGCGGTGGCTCGTCGCGCCGTCGGCGAGGAGCACCAGCTCGTGCCGGCGCTTGCTCAAGGCGAGGAACAGCGCCAGGAGGATCGTGAGGAACAGCAGCCAGTGGCTGATCGGCACGTCGATCACGACCGCACCGGCTGCGGCGCGGAGCACGAACCCTACGGCAATCGTCAGCACGTCGATGATGACGACGTGCTTGAGCGGGCCGGAGTAGAAGGCCAGGAGCGCGAGGTAGAGGGTACCGATGACGCCGAACGCGGGCCGGAGCCAGAAGGCGGCGGCGAGCGCCAGGGCCGCCAGTACCGCGGCCGCGATCAGGGCGACCGGGACGGGAAGCGCCCCCGAGGCGATGGGGCGATGCTGCTTGATGGGATGGCGGCGGTCCGTCTCGCGGTCCGCCACGTCGTTCACGAGGTAGACGACACCGGACAGGACGCAGAAGACGGCAAAAGCGCCCGTGGCGTACAACACGGACCCCACGTCCTGGAGCCGCTGGCCGAACATCAGCGCGGCGAAGACGATGAGGTTCTTCGTCCACTGCGACGGCCGGAGCGAGCGGACGAGATTCAGCGTGACCGCCCGGCCGGGAGCGCTGACGCGATCCCGGCGAGGCTCGGCTCGCTCGATGGTGTCCGGAAGTATGTGTCGCGCCATTAGAGCGCGGCGGGTACGTGTGCGGCCTGGGTTAGCTGCCGAAGCTCTTGAGTGCTTCCGGTTCGGACTCAAACGTCTCGAACACGGTCAGCAGCTTGGTGATGGCAAGCAGATCCTGAATCCGCTTCGTGAGGTTCAGCAGCTTGAGCTTCCCCCCCTGTCGGCTCACCGTGGTGTACGTGCGGACGATCTCACCCAGGCCCGCGCTGTCGATGTAGGGGACGCCTCCGAGGTTGAGCAGCAGCTGCTTGCGATCCTGCTGGATGAGCGAGTTGATCTTGTCCTTCAGGAGCTCGTCGCCCTCGCCGAGCGTCATCTTGCCCTTCAGGTCCAGAATCGTCACGCCGTCGACGACTCGTTCGTCGATGTTCATCGCCGCTCCCTCCAAGCCCGACCGCGCCGACGGGACCGTCCAGGCCACCCGCCGCGCGGCCTGACGTTCTACCGTATGAAGCGCCTGCCCCAGGCCCTACTGTTCACAGAAAATAGACCGGTCAGCGTACTACGCGGGTTCTCACAGTGTCAACAATCAGGGACATTCCACCCACCGGCGCGATGCATGCCCGTCGCCGCGCCCCGTTATCGCATGGGCAGATGGGCAAGCCGGCCACGCACCTCGTCAGTGGATCGGCTGTCGATCGCGGCCCACATCCCCCGCCAGACGTGCGATGGTCGTCGAGAAAAGCTCCGCTTCTTCGACTGCCCTTCGACGACGACACGGCCCGGCATCCTCACCTGACCACTGGAAGGTCGATGAAGCTCGCACGGTCCGGCGCGTGATAGATCCGCTGTACGGCCTTCCTGTAATCCGCCGGCTTTGCCCAGAAAATGTTCGGCACGAACGTCTGCGGGTTGCGATCGTAGAGTGGGAACCAGCTGGACTGGACCTGCACCATGATTTTGTGCCCGGGGAGGAACACATGGTTGGCCGTTGGCAGCAAAAACCTGTACAGCAGCGGCTCGCCGGCTGGCACCGGTGCCGCGGTCTCCAGGCTTTCGCGGTACCGTCCGCGGAAAATGTCGGCCGCCACCATCAACTGGTAACCGCCGAGCGGAGCCTGTCCGGCCACTTCGTCCGGATACACGTCGATCAGCTTCACGATCCAGTCGGAGTCGGTCCCGCTCGTGGATGCGACCAGGTTGACGCCAGGCTCGCCGCTGATCTTCAGCGGCGCTGCGAGCGCATCGGACGAAAAGGCGAGGACATCCGGCCGGCCCGAGGCCTGGCGCTGGTCGTCCACGAGCCACTCGGGCCACGTCAGGCCGTGGTCGTACCCGATCGGCTGAACTGGGCGCGCCCGAAATGGCACCGGCTTCGAGGGGTCGGACAGATATTCATCGAACGCCACGGCGGCTGAAACGGGCGCGGTGAACCCGACCGTGAGACCGGGACCGAGATAGAGCGGCGTGCGGTGGATCTCGCAGGCGCTTTCACAACCGGCCGGCCACGCCGACAGCCGCCGCCATACATTCGTGCCCGTCTCGAATGCCGCCACGGGCGGGGTGTCCCCCTTCGGCGCCCCGTCCTTCAGGTAGCGGGCGAGAAACGGCGCCAGGATTTCCTGTCGGAAATACACTCCCGTGTCGCTGTGAAAACGCAGCGGCCCCAGCGTGCCCGCGTCCTCGATCTCCTGCCCGTGATGCCAGGGACCGAGCACGAGGAACACCTTGTCATTGGATGCATCCTTCGGTTCGAGCGCCTTGTAGACGGCCATCGCGCCGTAGATGTCCTCCTGATCCCAGAGACTGTGCACCAGCATGACCGGCACGCTCAGTGGCTCGGCGGCCAGCACCCGGTCCATGGCCTGGTCGCGCCAGAAGGCGTCGTACGCCGGATGCTCGAGGAGCTTCCGCCAGAACCCGATCTGCTCCATGCCTCGTTGCTCAGCGAGCGCGCCGGCGGAGCCCGCCGCCATGAACATGTCGTAGTCGTCGAAGTGGCTCGTCCACCACTTTGCGTCCGACGCCCGCGTGGCCTCCTGCTCGTAGATGTACGGCAGCATCTGCTGCCTGAACGCGCCGTTGTGAAACCAGTCGTCCCCTCGCCATCCATCGACCATCGGGTTCATCGGCACCGCGACCTTCAGCGCCGGGTGCGGATGGACGAGGCCCATCAGGGACAGGAAGCCGTCGTAGGAAATTCCCAGGATCCCGACCCGGCCGTTGCTCTCCGGTACGTTCTTCACCAGCCAGTCGATCGTGTCGTATGTATCCGTGGCATGGTCCACCTGCGTCGGATTCAGCGGACCACGCAGCGGACGGTTCATCACGTACTCCCCTTCGGACCCGTGCTTGCCCCGCACGTCCTGCACGACTCGGATGTACCCCCCGTCGACGATGACGTCTGTGGCATTGTCGTAGCCGGTCAGGACCGGTCCGAGGTGGGCGCTCTGGGCGCGGGCCGTGAGCTCCGCGGCATCGTAAGGGGTGCGTGTCAGCAGGATTGGCGCACCCGACGCCCTCCTCGGCACGAGGATGATCGTGCGTAGCCGCACGCCGTCGCGCATGGGAACCAGGACATCGCGCCTGACGAAATCAAATGTGCGGCTGGCGGGCGAGAAGTCCGGCGGCGTCTCTCCCTGCAGGGACGAGGCGGAGGATGTTGAAGACTGGTTTTGCGCGCGCGGCGCTGCCGACCAGACCGAGACACAGAGAAAAAGAGCAAGCCCACGTAACGCCCGGCCCTGATTCCACAGCACGATGCACCCCCTCCGACGCGTTGGCGTCATGAAACGCGCTTCGAATCGACGTTCATGAACAGCGGGGGTCTACGGCTCTGTCCGCACGTCGGCCCCACCCCGCACCGTCTGGACCACCACGTAGAGCACGGGGATGAAAATCAGGTTGAGGAAGGTCGAGACCAGCATCCCCCCCGCGACCGCCGTCCCGACGGAGTTGCGCGCCTCGGCGCCGGCGCCGCTCGCGAAGACGAGCGGCAGCACGCCAAGGATGAAGGCCAGCGACGTCATCAGGATGGGCCGCAGGCGGATCCGCGCCGCCTCCACGGCGGCCTCGATCACGGTCGATCCCTTGTGTCGCAACTGCTCGGCGAACTCCACGATCAGGATCGAATTCTTGGCCGCCAGCCCGATGAGCATGACCAGGCCGATCTGACAGTACACGTCGTTGGCGAACCCGCGCGCCCACTGGGCGCTGAGCGCGCCGAGCACCGCCAGCGGCACGCCGAGGAGCACGATGAACGGCAGCACCAGGCTCTCGTACTGCGCGGCGAGCGTCAGGTAGACGAGCAGGAGCGCCAGTCCGAAAATGACGAAGGACTGCCGCCCGGCCTTGCTCTCCTCCAGCGAGAGCCCGGACCAGGCGTAGCCCATGCCCTGCGGGAGCGTCCGCCCCGCCAGGCTCTCCATCTCCGCGAGCGCCTGCCCGGAGCTGAAGCCCGGTGCGGCCGATCCGTTGATGGCCGCCGATCGAAACAGGTTGAAGTGGCTGATGACCTGGGGCGCGGTGCTCTCGGCAATCCGCACGACACTCTCGAGCGGCACCATCTGCCCGGCGCCGTTGCGCACGTAGAACTGCTTCATCGACGAGGGGTCCGATCGGAATGCCTGGTCGGCCTGCACGTACACCCGGTAGGCCCGGTTGTTGAAATCGAAGTCGTTGACGTACTGGGAGCCGAGGTAGATCTGCAGCGCACTCGTGACTTCACTCACGGGCAATCCAAGCGCCAGCGCGCGGTCGCGATCGATCTGCACGGTGAGCTGCGGGTCGTTGACGGTGAACGACGTGAACAGGCCCCGAAGTTTCGGGGAACCGTTGCCCGCGCCCGCCATGGCATACGTCGCGCTGGCGAGCGCGTTGATGTCGGTCCCCGCCTGGTCGAGCACCTGGAACTCGAACCCGCCGAATGCCCCGAGACCGGGGATGGAGGGGGGGGCGACGGCGAAGATGTTCGCCCCGCTGATGCTGGCGAACTGCCCCGAGACGCGCCCGAGCACGGCCTGGAGGGAATGCTCATCTCCCTTGCGGGCCTCGAACGGCTTCAGGCTCGTGAAGATGAGGCCCTGGTTCGGGGCCGCGCCGCTGAAGCTGAAGCCCATCACCGAGAACACGCCGGCCACCTCCGGGTCCTTCATCAGGATCTCCTCGGCCCGGCGTGCGATGTTCCCGGTGTACTGAAGCGACGCGCCGGCAGGCGCCTGGACGATGCTGATGAAGTAACCCTGGTCTTCCGCGGGGACGAACGCCTGCGGCACGGATCGATACACCCACCACGTCAGACCGAGCGCGCCCGCGAACACGAGCACCATCAGCCAGCGCAGCCGCAGCAGCCTCGACAGCACCCCGACATACGCGTTGGTCCCCCCGGTGATCGCACGCTCGACGTTCGTGAAGACCATCCCCTTGCCGTGGTGGCTGCGATCGAGCAGCAGCGCCGAGAGCGCCGGGGTCAGCGTCAGGGCGTTGAAGGCCGACAGCGCGACGGAAAACGCGATCGTCATCGAGAACTGCGCATACAGCCTGCCCGTCGTGCCCGGGAAGAACGCCACGGGCACGAAGACCGCCACGAGCACCAGCGCGGTGGCGATGACGGCGCCGAAGACCTCCCGCATGGCGTCCGATGCCGCTTTCGCCGCGGGGGTCCGGTACTCCTGGATATGCCGCTCGATGTTCTCAATCACGACGATCGCGTCGTCCACGACAATCCCGGTGGCGAGGATGATGCCGAAGAGCGTCAGCGTGTTGATGGAAAAGCCCATCAGTTTGATGAAGGCGAACGCGCCGACGAGCGAGACTGGAATGGTGATGGTCGGGATGAGCGTCGTCCGCCAGCTCTGGAGGAACAGGAACATCACGAGCACGACGAGCCCGATGGCTTCGGCGAGGGTGAGGAGCACCTCCCGGATCGACTCGGCCACCACCTGGGTGGTGTTGAAGGCAATCTGGTACTTCAACCCGGGCGGGACCGCGCGCGCGAGGCGATCGAGCTCGGCGCGGACGGCCCGCTCCACGTCCAGGGCGTTGGCGGACGGCAGTTGCGTCACGCCGAATCCGACCGCGTCGATACCCTGGAACCGGAGCTGCGATCCATAGGCCTCGGCCCCGAGCTCGACGCTCGCCACGTCTTTCACGCGGACCAGCGTGCCGCCGGCGGCCGCCTTGACGATGATGTTCTCGAAGTCGCTGACTTCGTGGAGCCGCCCCGCGGCCCGGACGCTGATCTGGTACTTCTGATCGGCGCGGGTGGGCGACTGACCGATCGCCCCCGCCGCCACCTGCACGTTCTGCTCCCGCAGGGCATTGACGACATCGCCCGCCGTGAGCGACCGGCTTGCGAGCTTGCGCGGATCGAGCCAGACACGCATCGAGTACCGGCGCTCGCCGAAGATCTGGACGTCTCCCACGCCGGCGAGGCGTTTGAGCGCGTCCTTGACGTAGACGTCGATGTAGTTGCTGATGAAGAGCGAGTCGTACTCCCCCTTCCCCGCGTAGACGCCGGCGGCCAGCACGAAGCCGGTCGCCCCCTTCTGGACGGTGACGCCGTTGGTGCGGACATCGCCCGGCAGCCTCCCGAGCGCGGTCGAGACGCGGTTCTGGACGTCGACGGCCGCAATGTCCGCGTCGCGCGTGACGTCGAACGTGACCGTGATGCTGCTCGCGCCGCTGTTGGTGCTCGAGGACGTCATGTAGAGCATGCCCTCGACACCGTTGATCGCCTGCTCGAGCGGAGTCGTCACGCCGCTCTCGACGGCCTGGGCGTCGGCGCCGGTATAGAACGTCGAGACACTGACCTGCGGTGGCGCCAGCGGGGGGTACTGGGCCACCGGCATGGTCGGGATCGCGATGGCCCCCGCGAGGATGAGGACGAGGGAACAGACCGAGGCGAGAATCGGGCGGCGTATGAAGGTATCGACGAACATCGACTACTGCACCTTGACCGGCGCGTTGTCGGCGAGCTTCTGCACCCCGGAGATCACCACCCGATCGCCCGCCTTGAGCCCGCTCCGGACGACGTAGTCGTCGCCCAGGATTTCTCCGACCTGCACGGGACGTTGGCGAGCGACGAGGCCCGAACCCTCGGGCTCCACAACGAAGCAGAAATACTGCCCGCTCACCCGCGAGACGGCGACGACGGGAACCGTCAACCCGGGAGCCGCGCTCCAGACGATCCTGGCGCGGGTGAACTGCTGCGAGCGCAGGCTCGGCGGGGCATCCTTGAGCAGGCTCTTCACGAGGACGGACTGCGTCGAGGCGTCGACGCGGGGCGCGACGAACGTGACCGGGTTCACCGCGGCGACCTTGCCGATCGCATCGAGCAGCTGCACCGGGAGTCCGGGACGCAGGTCCGGCGCGCGCTCGAGCGGCACCTGGATGTACGCCTCGAGCGACGAGTTCTCGTCGACGGTCGTGATCACGGTCGACGGCGTCACCCGATCGCCCGGGCGGACGGCGACGTCGCCCACGATGCCGTCCTGCGGTGCGACGACGCGATAGTAGCGCAGCTGGACACGATCCTCGCTGACCTGCGCGTCAATCGTGGCGAGTTTCGCCTCCGCGGTCTTCAGGGAATTCTGCGCCTGCTCGAACTCCTGCCGGCTGATGGCGCCGGCCGCGACCAGTGCCTGCAGCCGCGCAACCTGCTGGCGCCAGTACTGCACGTCGGCCTCCGCACCGGACCGGTTGGCCTCCGTGCTCTGGACCGCCGCCTGCTGGCGGTCCGGGTCGATCTGGACCAGCGGCGTGCCCGTACGGACCCGATCACCGGCCTTCACCAGGACGCGCGTGACCGAACCCGCCACTTCGGGCTGGATCGTCGAGGATCGCAGCGAGCGCAACGTGGCGATGAACTCCGACGCCCGCTCCACGGGCCTGGGCTGCAGGGTCACGACCGACACGTTCGCCGGAGGGAACGATGGGGCGCCGCCGCCCGGCGCGCCTGTGCTCCTGCCGCACGCGGTCATGATCACCACAAGCGTGGCAGCGGCGGAGGATGTCAGCAGTCGATTCAGGTGAGGCATGACGAAGAAGGCTGGAGTGTCTGGAAGCAGGGATAAGACGTCACCGGCGGAGCCCGGGGTTCACGCCAGAACATAAAGGGCCACGCGCGGTCGGCGCGGCCCGGACGGGACGCCCCATTCGTGGACTTACACGCCCGTATCGGTGAACTTGCGGGACTGGAAGCACTCGCGACAGAAGACCGGCCGTCCCTGCGTGGGCCTGAACGGGACGGTGGTTTCTTTTGCGCAGGCCGAACAGTTCGTGGTCGTTTCGACCCGCTCTCTCGCGATGCCACCGCCGGCCGACGGTCTCGTCGCGCGCTTGGACTTGCACGCCTTGCACCGTTTCGGCTCGTTCTTGAAGTTCTTGTCCGCGAAGAAGAGCTGCTCGCCCGCCGTCCAGATGAACTCTGCGCCGCAGTCCACGCAATTGAGCGATCTGTCCTGGAACTCCATCGGTCCTGCCTCTCGCCAACTGGCCCGTCGCCCGTCCCGAGGGCGAATGGGCCCGTCCAGCCCCCACGCGGCTGGACGGGGATATTTCCGCGGCTATTCGACCTCGCGGCGCAGCTTCTTGCGCGAACGCTTTCGTGCAAGCGCCTGTTTCGCCCGACGACGATCTCCGGGCTTCAGGTAGAAGGAGTGCTTCTTGATATCCTTGATGATATCTTCCTGCTGCACCTTGCGCTTGAAGCGACGAAGCGCGCTTTCGATCGATTCGCCTTCTTGGACTTTGACTTCAGCCAAACTTGAAAAACACCCCCTTCGAGGCCACCGTGCGCGAACATCGTGCGGGCGCCCGTCGTGCAACGAGCGCGCCGGCGTGATGCTCTCATGGGACCTTGGAGTCCGATAGAATATGCTAGGCTATCACAGGTAATCGCTGAGTTCAGCCCCGGACAATCCTCTTTCCACGTGGGAGCAGCGGTCGATCGTGGCACTCGCTCGCATCCCCGAGTCCCGCGACCGGACCCGCACTGCGCCGATGCCTCACAAACCTCTCTCGTGATTAGACTTATTGAGCCGTGAAGGTGCTGATTGTCGGCGGCGGCGCGCGCGAGCACGCGCTCGCCTGGAAACTTCGTTCCGAGCGCGCCGTATCGGAAGTCGTCTGTGCGCCGGGCAACGCGGGGATCGCGTCGCCGGTCCGCACGGCCGCGGTCGACGCCGGAGATCCAGCCGCACTCTCGGACCTGGCTGCACGCGAGCGCATCGACCTCACCATCGTCGGCCCCGAGCTCCCGCTCAGTCGAGGGATTGCCGATCTCTTCGCATCCCGGCGGCAGCGCATTTTCGGGCCGTCGAGAGCCGCCGCCCAGCTCGAATGCAGCAAGGTGTTCGCCAAGGCGTTCATGGGTCGCCATGGGATCCCCACGGCCCGGTATCGCGCCTGTGACGATGCCGCCGCCGCGTATGCGACCGTCGCGTCCGGCGAGCTTGGCCGTCCCGTGGTCGTGAAGGCCGACGGCCTCGCGGCGGGGAAAGGAGTCGTGGTGGCGCCCGACGACGAAACCGCCAACCTCGCGATCCGGGCCGCGATGGAGGAACGTCATTTCGGCGCCGCGGGATCCCGCGTCGTCCTCGAAGAATGCCTCGAGGGACCGGAAGTGTCGTTCTTCGCGATCTGCGACGGCCGGCGTGCCGCCCCGCTGATCTCGGCGCAGGATCATAAGCGCGTGTTCGATGGGGACGAGGGTCCGAATACGGGAGGGATGGGTGCCTTTGCGCCGAGTCCGCTCGTGGACCCGGCGATGCGCGACCGGATCATGCGCGAGATCATCGATCCCGTGGTGGCGGGCCTGCGTGCCGAGGGGCTCGAGTACCGGGGGTTCCTGTACGCAGGGCTCATGCTCACGTGCGATGGCCCGAAGGTGATCGAGTTCAACGTCCGGTTCGGGGATCCTGAGGCGCAGGTGGTGATTCCCATGATCGACGGGGATCTCGCGCCGCGGCTGGCGGCCGCCGCCGACGGCGCACTCGACCCGTCCCCCATCGCCTTCCGGCGCGACCCTCACGTCGGCGTCGTGCTCGCGGCAGCCGGCTACCCGGGGACGGTGAAGGGCGGAGCGCCGATACATGGCCTCGCGGAGGCGTCGACGCTCGAGGACGTGCTCGTGTTCCATGCGGGCACCGCCCTGGACGGTGATGCGGTCGTGACCGCAGGCGGGCGCGTGTTGACGGTTGTCGGGCGGGGTCCGACGTACGAGGCCGCGATCGCCCGCGCCTACGACGGGGTCTCGCGGATCCATTTCGACGGGATGCA
This sequence comes from Acidobacteriota bacterium, assembly GCA_031361295.1. Taxonomy (GTDB): domain Bacteria; phylum Acidobacteriota; class Vicinamibacteria; order Vicinamibacterales; family 2-12-FULL-66-21; genus JALZOC01. Next base: position 17,678 of record JANMCN010000082.1, read on the forward strand.
GTATCGCCACGACATCGGGCGCAAGGCGCTCGCGGGGCGTGACGGTGCGGCGGTCGGGTTGAGTTTATGACAAACATCGCTGTTCTGGTGCTCATGGGATCGGATTCCGACGCGCCCGTCATGCAGGGGGCGGTCGACATCCTCCGCGAGATGGACATTGCCTGCGAGATGACCGTCGCCTCCGCTCACCGGTCGCCCGAGCGCGTCATGCGGCTCGTCCGCGAGGCGCCGGGGCGCGGCGTGAGGGTGTTCATCGTGGGCGCGGGCGCCGCCGCACACCTTGCCGGGGTCGTCGCGGCGCACACGTCGCTCCCGGTGATTGGCGTCCCAATCGATTCGTCCGCGCTGAAGGGGCTCGACGCGCTGCTGTCGACGGTGCAGATGCCTCCGGGTGTGCCGGTGGCGACCGTGTCGATCGGGAAGCCGGGGGCGACGAATGCCGGGGTGCTGGCCGCGCAGATCCTCGCGCTGGGGGATTCTGCCCTGGCGACGCGGCTCTCGAAATACAAGTCCGGCCTCGCCGACAAGGTCGAAGCCGCCGCCGCCAGGCTCGCCAAGGCGTAGCCGCTCGCGCCCACGCGCCGCCCACGTGCCATGAAGTACTCCGTCGTGACGTTCGGCTGCCGCGTGAATCAGGCCGACTCGCTGCGCATCGAGGACGAGTTCCGTGCGCGCGGGGCCTCGGAGGCCGCGCCCGGCCTTGCGGATCTCGTCGTCGTCAACACCTGCTCCGTGACGGCGACGGCGGATCAGGGTGCGCGGCAGACCATCCGCCGCATCGCCAGGGACAACCCGGCCGCGCGAATCGTCGTCACCGGCTGCTACGCGACCCGCTGCGCGTCCGACGTCGTCGCGCTGCCGAACGTCGTCTGCGTCGTCGGCAACGACTGCAAGGACTCGCTCGTGCGCGACCTCGATGCGGCGGGCGGGATGCCGACCTCCGTGCGCTTTGGCGACGGCGACGGGCCGTGCGGCGCGATCGAGCCCGGGGCCGCGGGGCGTACGGCCTTCACCCTGCGGGTGCAGACCGGGTGCGAAGAAGCCTGCGCTTACTGCATCATTCCGACGACGAGAGGGGCCGGGCGCAGTCTACCGGTGGCGGAGGTCGTGCGGGCCGTCGAGCGCGCGGGTGGGGCAGGCTTTCGGGAGGTCGCGCTCACCGGCGTGCACCTCGGCTCGTACGGGCGCGATCTGGAGCCGCGGGTGTCGCTGTTCGAACTGCTCGTGGCGCTCGACCGCTGCGGTGCCGGCGTGGTGTTTCGCGTGAGCTCGCTCGAGCCGATGGACTGCTCGACGGCCATCGTGGATCTGATGGCCTCGAGCGGTGGCCGGTTCGCGCCGCACTTCCATCTGCCCCTGCAGCACGCGAGCGACCGCGTCCTCGCGGCCATGCGGCGTCCGTACAGCCTCGCGTACTACCGGCGGCTGGTGGACGGCATTGTCGAACGGATGCCGGCGGCTTCGATCGGGTCCGACATGATTGCCGGCTTTCCAGGAGAGTCGGACGAGGATTTCCGCGCCAATCTCGCATACCTCCCGGGCTCGCCGCTGACGCACCTGCACGTCTTCCCGTATTCCGACCGTCCGGGCACGGCCGCGAGCGGGATGCCGGGCCGGGTTGATGGTGTCGCGGTGCGCGAGCGGGGGAGGGCGTTGCGCGTCATCGGCGCGGAGCTGTCCCGGCGGTTCCGGGCGTCGCAGGTCGGCTCCGTTCGGACGGGCCTGACGCTCGAGGATGGGAGCCTCGTCGTGACCGACAACTACCTCAAGGTGCGGATTCCCCCGGGCCTGCCGCGCAACGTGCGCGTGTCGGTGCGCATAGATGAGGCCGGTGACACGCTGAAGGGCATCGTCGTCCGGCCGCCGTCGTCGGGGCGCTGAAACGCCTCGCGCCTGGTTTCCGTCACGCGGGCGCACCCTACAGCGATTCCTGCTTGACCCGACGAGCTCATCAGACGCAAGATGGCGCCCGATTCGGCGCGGTCCCGGGAAACCTTACACACATCGGCGGTCAGGAGGATGGCATGAGATGTCTGGCGCTCGTCGCGATGGGATGCTGTCTGGCGGTTTCGACGGCGCTGGCGCAGGACCCCGCGAAGGTCAGTCCCAAGAATTACCATGTCGTGATCGACAACTCACGCGTACGTGTGCTCCACGTCGTCGTGCCGCCCGGCGGGAAGACCGTCATGCACGAGCATCCGGATAACGTCACGGTCATGCTGACGGACGGCACCATGACCTTCACGGACGCGGAAGGCAAGACCCAGGCCCTGGAGAGCAAGGCGGGACAGGCGATGTGGTCGGGTGCGCAGAAGCACATGGGCGCCAACACCGGCGCCTCGCCTCTCGAGGCCGTCGTCGTCGAGTTGAAGGGCTCGGCTCCGCCGACCGCGACACTCCCGGCTTCGCGCCCCAACACGGCGATGACGCGGCTGGTGGAGAATGCCCGCGCCGATGCCTATCGCATCACCGCGGAGGCCGCGTTCAAGGAGGACCCCCAGACCACCCACGATTACGACCAGGTGGTGATTGCGCTCGCGCCAACCACGTTCTCGATCCAGGTGGGCGGAAAGACCACGACCACGTGGAAGCGCGGCGACGCCGTATTCATCGGCCGTGGGCAGCCCCACCAGGCGCAGAACACGAGCGGCAAGCCGCAGGACCTCGTCATCGTCGCGATCAAGTAGCGCGCTGAGCCGGGGTGGTCGTTCGGCGGGCACGGCGCGCTCCGGTCCGGAGCGCCGCGGTCAGGAGTGAGGTGATTCCATCAGGACCGCCAGGCGCGTCCCCGGCGCCTGGCGCGTCGCGGACTCGGTAATCAACTGGCCGCACGCGGCTCGAATGTCGCGGCCACGGCTCTTTCGAACCGACACCACGACTCCATGATCCGAGAGAATGCGGGCGAACGCATTCACACGGTCATCGTCGGGCCGTTCGAACGGGATACCGGCCGCCTCGTTCAAGGGCAGCAGATTCACCTTCCCCTTGATCCCGTTCAGCAGCGTGACGAGCCGCCGCGCGTCCTCCGGCGTGTCGTTCACGTCCCGCAGCATCACGTATTCGAAGGTGATGCGCTCGCGCCGCTTCAGCGGGAACCGGCGACAGGCGTCCAGCAGTTCCTTCAACCCGTACTTGCGGTTGATCGGCACGAGCCTGTCGCGCTGCTCCTCGGTCGTCGCATGCAGCGAGATTGCCAGGTTCGGCATGAAGGGCTCTGCGGCGAGCCGCTCGAGCGCCGGCAGCACCCCGACGGTCGAGAGCGTGATGCGGCGTCCAGACATCGCGAAGCCATCCTCATCGGCGAGGATCCTGAGCGCCTTCATGGTGGCATCGTAGTTGTGGAGCGGTTCCCCCATCCCCATCAGCACGATGTTGAACCGTGCGTCGAGCATGTCGAGCTCCCGCGCGAGCACCCGCACCTGGCCGGCGATCTCCGCGGCGCTCAGATTGCGATCGATGCCCATCTTTCCCGTGAGGCAGAAGCCGCACTTCATCGCGCACCCAACCTGCGTCGAGATGCAGAACGTCATCGCGGGGGTGTCGGGAATGAAGACCGCCTCGATGTGCCTGCCGTCGGCCAGGCGGAGCAGGAACTTCGTCGTGCCGTCCTCCGACCGCTCGCGGCGGACGACCGCGGGGGTGCCGATGGAAAAGGTCTCGGCGAGCCGTGCGCGCAGATCACGGCTCAGATCGCTCATCAGGCCGAAATCCGTGACCCCCCGTTTGTAGACCCACCGGAAGATCTGCCCTGCGTGAAAGCGGGCGTGGCCGAGCGCTTCGAGCTCGCGCTCGAGGTCGGCACGCTCCAGGTCGGCGACGTTGGTGCGTAAGTCGGTGTGCATCGGCGTGACGTGCGCTGGTGTCCGGAGCAGTCGTGCGCGAGTGCAGGGACGTTGATTGTACTATGTCAGTCGAGACGTCGGCGCCGGCGGCTCGACGCTTGAACTCCGCCGTTTGTCCGTGGTAAGATGCGAGTTTCCTGAATCTTACCTAAGCCCTTTACTAGGAACGACTTGCAGCGCTTCACGCATGGTGCGCCGTCAGCCGGCGACCTGGTCCGGCATGATAGTGCGGAGGCTCTCGAGTGACGGAACAGTCTTCTTCCCGCCCGGTTGTCCGCGACGTACTCGGCAACGGGCTGCGTCTCATTACGGAGACGATGCCCCATGTGCGCTCGGTGACGATCGGCGTGTGGCTGATGCGCGGCTCGCGTCACGAGACCGAGGAGCGCGGCGGCATCGCGCATTTCGTCGAGCACATGCTGTTCAAGGGGACCGACACGCGGACCGCCGAGGACATCGCGCAGTCGATTGACTCGATCGGCGGCCAGCTCGATGCGTTCACCGCCAAGGAGTACGCGAGCTACTACATCAAGGTCCTCGACGAGCACCTGCCGCTCGCGGTCGATCTGCTGTCCGACATTGTCCTGAGGCCGGCGTTCTCGGCGGACGAAGTCGAGCGGGAGAAGAAGGTCATCCTCGAAGAAATCAAGATGGTCGAGGACACGCCCGATGACCTCGTCCACGAGCTGTTCACGCAGCATTTCTGGGAGGGCCACGCTCTGGGCCGCCCGATTCTCGGGTCCAAGGATACCGTCGAGTCCTTCACCGCGGCATCGCTGCTGGAGTACTTCCGCGGGGCCTACGTCGGCCGGAACATGATCATCTCTGCGGCGGGTAACCTCGAGCACGCGAAGGTCCGGGAGCTCGTGGAGGCCGCCTTCGGAGCGGTCCCTGCGGAGGGGGAGCCTCTCGAGGGCGCCGCGCCGGGCGTCGTCCCGCAGGTGATCACTCGCACGAAGGAGCTCGAGCAGAGCCACATCTGCCTGGGGACCAACAGCTATCCCCAGAATCACGACGATCGCTACGTCAGTTACATCATGAACACGGTGCTCGGCGGGTCGATGAGCTCGCGCCTGTTCCAGAACGTCCGCGAGAAGCGGGGGCTGGCGTACGCCGTCTTCAGCGGATTGAGCGCGTACCGGGACGCGGGCAACATCACGATCTACGCCGGGTGCTCCAACGAAGCGGTCGGGGAAGTGATCGATCTCTGCGTCGAGGAGCTGCGCGGGATGAAACGGGCACCGGTTCCGCAGTCGGAATTGCGGCGGGCGAAGGACCACCTCAAGGGCAGCCTGATGCTCAGCCTCGAGAACACGGCCAGCCGCATGTCGCACCTGGCGCGGCAGGAAATCTATTTCGACCGGCATTTCGGGCTCGACGAGACGCTCGCGGGCGTCGAGCGCGTCACCGACGTGGACGTCCAGCGTGTGGCGGCCGACCTGTTCGCGAACGGGTCGCTTGCGGCCACGGTGCTGGGGCCGTCCGTGCCCAACATCGACCGCGCGCGAATCGATCTGGGCTAGCCGCGCGGGCCGGCCGGCTGCCGGCGCCCTTCACCCTCGATGTGTCGTCTCTTCATGAACACACCAGACATCAGCACGCATCGCACGGCGGTCCCCGCGTCATGATCCCGCGCTACACGCACCCCGAGATGGGCGCCATCTGGAGCGAGCAGCGCCGGTACGAGACCTGGCTCGACGTCGAGCTCGCCGCCGCGGACGCCATGGCGGCGGCCGGGTTCATCCCCGTCGAGGCCGCGCACGACCTTCGTGCGAACGCCCGCTTCGAGATCCACCGCATCGAGGCGATCGAGCAGGTCACACAGCACGACGTCATCGCGTTCACGACCGCGGTGGCCGAGCATGTCGGTCCATCGGCCCGGTGGCTCCATTTCGGCCTGACGTCCTCAGACGTGGTGGACACGGCCCAGGCCCTGCAGATGCGCGAGGCCACCGAGCTCGTCATCAAGGGAGTCGCAGGCCTGATGGACGCGGTCCGCGGCCGGGCCGACGAACACCGGATGACACCGATGATCGGCCGCACCCACGGCGTCCATGCGGAACCGATGACCTTCGGGCTGAAGCTGGCGCTGTGGTACGCCGAACTCCAGCGCGATCTCGACCGGCTGCTGCGGGCACGCGACGTGATCTCGGTCGGGAAAGTGTCGGGTGCGGTGGGGACTTTCGCCCATCTCGACCCGTCTATAGAAGCGAGCGTGTGCGCGCGGCTGGGGCTCCAGCCGGCGCCGGTGTCGTCGCAGATTGTCCAGCGCGATCGCCATGCCGAGCTGATGACGACGCTGGCCATCGTCGCGGCGTCGCTCGAGAAGTTCGCGCTCGAGATCCGCGGCCTCCAGAAGACCGAAATCGGCGAGGTCGAGGAGCCTTTTGGCAAGGGGCAGAAGGGCTCGTCGGCCATGCCGCACAAGCGCAACCCGATCGGGTGCGAACAGATCACGGGCCTCGCGCGGCTGGTCCGGGCCAACGCCATGGCGGCGCTCGAGAACGTCGCGCTCTGGCACGAGCGGGACATCTCCCACTCGTCGGTCGAGCGGGTCATCCTGCCCGACAGCTTCATCGCCCTCGATCACATGCTCCGTCGCTTCACCCGCATCGTGCGCGGGATGGTGGTGTATCCCGGGCGCATGATGGAGAATCTGAACCGGTCGCGCGGCGTGGTCTTTTCGGGCACGGTGTTGCTGGAACTTGCGCGCCGCGGCATCTCGCGCGAACAGGCCTACGAGTGGGTGCAGAGAAATGCGATGCGGTCGTTCCACGAGCAGACGGACTTCAAGACGCTGCTGCTCGACGATCCGGATCTGGCAACGGTGCTGACCCGCGCCGAAATCGAGAAGGCGTTCGACCTGCAGGACCAGATGCGGAACGTGGACGTGATTTTCGCGCGCGTATTCGGAACGTCCTCGCGCCGCTGACATGAGCACAGGCGCCGGACGCCGCACGACGACGTGCGCGGCTGAGTCGAGGATGCCCGCAGGCCTGCTGCGAGCCTGGAGATGGACGCTGGTATGAAAGCGCGCGTTTTCGTCACGTTGAAGCCGTCGGTGTTCGACCCGCAGGGCCAGACCATCGCCGAGGCGCTGCATTCGCTGGGCTATACGGGGATCGGCGACGTGCGGCAGGGCAAGTACTTCGAGCTCGAAGTCGCCGCCGCCTCCGCGGAACAGGCGCGGGCGCTCGCGTCCGAGGTCGCCGACAAACTGCTCGCCAACCCGGTGATCGAAAGCTACAGGGTCGAAATCGAACAGAACACCGATCGCTGAGAGCCGAAGACAGAGGGCTGCCTGATGAAATTCAGTATTGTCGTCTTCCCGGGATCCAATTGTGACCACGACGCCGACCACGCCGTCCGCCACGTGCTGGGACAGGACGCGGTGTTCGTGTGGCACAAGGAAACCGACCTGAAAGGCGCCGACGTCGTCATCCTCCCGGGCGGGTTTTCGCACGGCGACTACCTTCGGACAGGTGCCATTGCGCGCTTTTCGCCGATCATGGCGGCCGTCCGGGAATTCGCCGCCTCGGGCGGGCCGGTGCTGGGGATCTGCAACGGCTTCCAGATTCTCTGTGAGGCCGGCCTGCTGCCCGGCGCGATGCTGCGCAACCGCGACCTGAAGTTCCACTGCGAGCACGTGCGGATCCGCGTGGAGCAGGTCGACACGCCCTTCACGAGCCGCGCGGTGAAGGGGCAGGTGCTCCGCATTCCGATCGCGCACGGGGAAGGGAACTACTACGTCGAGCCCGAGATGCTCAAGACGATCGAGGACGCGGGTCGGGTGGTCTTCCGATACTGCGACGAACGCGGGCAGGTGACGGACGCATCCAACCCGAATGGCGCGCTCAACGGCATCGCGGGCGTGTGCAGCGAGCGGCGTAACGTCGTCGGGTTGATGCCGCACCCGGAGCGCGCGTGTGAACCGGCGCTCGCCAGCGCGGACGGCCTGGTGCTGTTCGAATCGGTGGTGACCCAGCTTGCCGGCCAGGGCGCCTTCTCATCATGAACGCATTCGACTCCGTGGTTCTCGAGCGGCACGGGCTGAAGCCCGACGAATACGAGCGCATTGTCCGCGCGCTCGGACGGCAGCCGTCCCTGACGGAGCTCGGGATTTTTTCCGTCATGTGGTCGGAGCACTGCAGCTACAAGAGCTCACGGATGCACCTGCGCAAGCTGCCCACCCAGGGGCCGCGTGTGCTGCAGGGCCCGGGGGAGAACGCCGGCGCCGTGGACATCGGCGACGGCCTGGCCGCGGTGTTCAAGATCGAGTCGCACAACCACCCCTCGTTCATCGAGCCGTATCAAGGGGCCGCGACCGGTGTCGGCGGCATCATCCGCGACATCTTCACGATGGGCGCAAGACCCATTGCGCTGATGAACTCGCTGCGGTTCGGGGAGATGGATGGCCCTGAGGGCGCGCGCACCCGGAGGACGGTCGAGGGAGTCGTGGCCGGGATCGCCGGGTATGGCAACAGCATCGGCATCCCGACGGTCGGGGGGGAAATCGCGTTCGACGATCGCTACGCGGGCAACCCGCTGGTGAACGTGTTCTGCCTCGGCATCGCGCGTGCCGACGCCCTGGTGCTCGGCAGCGCGTCGGGGAGCGGCAATCCGGTCTATTACGTCGGCTCCAAGACCGGCCGGGACGGGATCCACGGCGCCACGATGGCGTCCGCGGAGTTCGACGACAAGTCGGCGGAGAAGCGCCCTGCCGTGCAGGTCGGCGATCCGTTCATGGAGAAGCTCCTGCTCGAGGCCTGCCTGGAGTTGATGCAGACCGACGCGCTGATTGGCGTCCAGGATATGGGAGCCGCCGGGTTGACCTGCTCGACGTGCGAGATGGGATCCAGGGGCGGGGCCGGGATCGAAATCGACGTGATGCACGTGCCGCAGCGCGAGACCGGCATGACGGCCTACGAGATCATGCTCTCCGAGTCGCAGGAGCGGATGCTGCTCTGCGTCAAGAAGGGGCATGAAGCCGAAGTCGAACGGGTGTTCGAGAAGTGGGACCTGCACGCGGCGCACATCGGCTACGTCACGAACGACGGGATCATGCGCGTCAGGGACCATGGCACCGTGGTGGCCGAAATCCCGAACACCGCCCTGGTGGACGAAGCCCCGGTCTACGACCGCCCGACGGCGAGGCCGGCCTACCTTGACGCCGTCCAGGCGTTCGATCCGTCCTCGCTCCGGGCCACACGGGACGTGCACGCGTCGTTTCTCGCCCTGCTCGGCTCGCCGACGGTCGCCAGCAAGCGCTGGGTGTATCGGCAGTACGACCACATGGTCCGCACCAACACCATCGTGCTCCCGGGCATGGGCGCGGGCGTCGTGCGCATCAAGGGGACGACGCGTGCCCTGGCGCTGTCGGTCGACGGGAACGGCCGATACTGCTACCTCGATCCCCGCCGGGGCGCCATGCTCGCCGTCGCCGAAGCCGCCCGGAACGTCGCCTGCGCGGGCGGCACCCCGATTGGCGCAACCAACTGCCTGAATTTCGGCAATCCGGAACGGCCCGAGACGATGTGGCAGCTGGTCGAGGCGATCGAGGGAATCGCGGAAGCCTGCCGTGCGCTGGACGTGCCGATCACGGGCGGAAACGTGAGCCTCTACAACGAGACGAACGGCGAAGCCATCTATCCCACCCCGATCATCGGGGTCGTCGGCGTCCTCGACGACGCGTCGCGTGTCGTCGCCCGGCCGTTCCGTGAGTCCGGAGACGACATCGTGCTGCTCGGGGAGAGTTTTGGAGAGCTCGGCGGCAGCGAGTACTTGAAGACCGTCCACGGCCTCGTCAAGGGGGTACCGCCACGGCTCGATCTCGCGAGGGAGCGGGCTCTGATCGGCCTGTTGACGCGGGCGGCGGCCGCGGGCCTCCTCCACTCGGCGCACGACTGCTCAGACGGAGGTGTGGCCGTGACGCTGGCGGAGTGTGCGTTCGATGGCGCCGGCATCGGCCTGGACGTGAACCTGCCGGCGGCCGCCGGCCTGACCTCGGATCCGGTGATCCCGACGCTGTTCGGCGAATCCGCCTCGCGGGTCGTCGTCTCGGTTCGACCGGACCGGCTCGCCACCCTGATGCAGATGGCTGCCGAAGCTGAGGTTCCGGCCGAACGCATCGGCCGCACCGGCGGCGCCGCCGTGCGGATCGCTGTGGCGGGCGCCGCTGCGCTGGAGTGCAGCGTGGCCGAGGCGCACCTGGAATGGACGGGATCGATTGAGCGGCACTTCCTCCGCGCGACGGCGTAAAATGAAGACTCCCCGTCATTCGTCTCGGCCGGACCGAAGTCAGCAGGCGGTTTGGACAGTTCACGTTGTCGCACGAGGGTCGACGCCCGAGCACGCGTCTCCGCCGTAACTGAACCCTGGTAACTCCGCCGCGCCTGACGCGCGAGGCTGCACAACAGATGCTCGACAAATTCAAAGACGAATGTGGCGTCTTCGGGATCTTCGGCAACCCCGAGGCGGCGAACCTGACCTACCTCGGGCTCTATGCCCTGCAGCACCGCGGGCAGGAGAGCGCCGGGATTGTCACGGCTGACGGCGACCGCATGCTGGCCTCGCGCGCGATGGGACACGTCGCCGATGCCTTCGACAACGCCGCGCTCGAAGGTCTGCCGGGGCATCTCGCGATTGGACACACGAGATATTCCACCGCCGGGGAGAGCCGGCTGTTCAATGCCCAGCCCTTCCTGATCGACTGCGCGCACGGACAGATTGCCGTGGCCCATAACGGAAACCTCGTCAACGCCCAGGAGCTGCGAGACGAGCTCGTGCGCGACGGCTCGATTTTCCAGACCAGCAGCGACACCGAGGTGCTCCTGCACCTTTACGCCCGCTCCAAGGCCCCGTCCGTGGAAGAGGCGCTCGTGGAATCGGTCGCCCAGATCCGGGGGGCGTTCTCGCTCGCCCTGCTCACGAAGGATCGCCTGATTGCCGTCCGGGATCCGAACGGTTTCCGGCCGCTCGCGCTCGGCAAGCTGGGCGACGCGTGGATTGTGTCGTCGGAGACGTGCGCGCTCGACCTTATCGGCGCGACCTACGTGCGCGATGTGGAGCCCGGTGAGGTCATCGTCGTCAGCGCCGGCGGGCTGCGGTCCATCAAGGCGTTTCCCCCCGCACCGGTCCTCTCGCAATGCGTGTTCGAGCACGTGTATTTCGCCCGCCCCGACAGCTATGTGTTCGGCCGGAGCGTCAACGACGTCCGCACCGACCTCGGGCGCGTGCTCGCGCGGGAAGCGCCGGCCACGGCAGACGTGGTCGTGCCCATCCCCGACTCGGGCGTGTGTGCCGCGACCGGCTTCGCGGAAGAGGCGAAACTGCCGCTGCGCATGGGGCTCATCCGCAATCACTACGTCGGTCGCACGTTCATCCAGCCGCAACAGTCGATCCGGCACTTCGGCGTGAAGGTGAAGCTCAATCCGGTCCGCAGCATTCTCGAAGGCAAGAGCGTGGTCCTCCTGGACGACTCGCTCGTCCGCGGAACCACGAGCCGCAAGATCGTGAAGATGGTGAAGGCGGCCGGCGCCCGCGAAGTGCACCTCCGCATCAGTTGCCCGCCGACCGTGTCACCGTGTTTCTACGGGGTCGACACGCCCAGCCGCGCCGAGCTGATCGGCGCGACGCACACGATCGAGGAGATTCGGAAATACGTCGGAGCCGACACCCTCGGGTATCTGAGTCTCGAGGGGCTGCGCGCCGCGCTGGGCTCCGACCAGCGCTCGTACTGCACCTCCTGCTACACGGGGGTCTATCCCGTTGCGTTCCCGCGGAACGAGCAGGCCTACCTCCAGCTCGCGCTCAAGTCGATCGATTGACACACGTGCGCGCATCCGGCGTCCGTGTCGCGATCCTGGCGCTGCTGCCGGTGGTGATCATCGGCCAGGAACCGCGTCCCGGCGGCAGTCCGCAGGAGCCGCGTGAAACGGTCGTCACGGCCGAACAGCTGAAGGTCGCCGTCGACAAGCTGGCGATCGTCGACTACGCCGTTCGCACCTCGGCGGCCCGGACGATCCGGCGCGCCCCGCCGCAGACCGCCGTGCCCATCCTGCTCGACGCCATTGCCGGCCACGCCGACGGGTACGTCCGCTTCCGCTCGCTCATTCTCCTGTCCGGCTTCAACGATCCGCGCACGCGCGACGTGATGGCGCAGTCGCTGACCGCGCGGAACGATCGCCTTCGCGCGACCGCGTACGGATACTTCGAGCACACCGTGGACCTCCAGATCCTGCCGCGCCTGCTCGAGGCGCTGCCCCGCGAGGAATCGGAGTTCGTGCGTCCGGCCCTGACGCGCGCGCTCGCCGCATACGGGACCGACCCGAACGTGCGGGACGTGCTGAACGGCCTCGTGATGAAAGGTGAAGACTTCTTCCGAAGCGGCGTCATCGAGGCGCTCGGGGACTACAAGGCCGTCTATGCGCTGCCCGCCCTGACCACCATCGCCAGGCTGGACGGGCCGCTCCAGGACGACGCGGTCCTGGCCATGGGAAAGATCGGCGACAAGCGCTCGCTCGAAACGCTGGCGGCGCTCCAGCGGACGGCTCCCAGGACCGTGCAGCCGTCCATTGCCGCGGCCATCTGCCTGCTCGGGGTGAATTGCTCGTCCCACCAGGGCTATCTCGCCGAATCGCTCCGGTTTGCCGTGGCCACCGCCGGGTATCAGGATCTCCTTCGCGCCTCGGCGTCCGCCCTGGCGGCCCTGGGGGTGTCGGGTGACGCCGCGTCCAACGCGCTCCTGATTGAAGCCGGCGCGCCGAGCCGGGATCCGGCGCGCGCCGCAATCGCGCTGGCGCTTGGCACGGTCGCGCTGCGGAACACGCCGGCGATGCTCAAGGCGCTCGAGGCGGAGCCGGATCCGAAACCCGGCATCGTCCTGATCGGTGAGGCGTTCGACATGCTCGAAGAGGATCTCGCCGAGGAGCGCTTCTTCGCGACGGTGCGTCGGGGCTACTGGGCGGCCCAGGAAGGTTCGCCGACTCGGAAGATCGCCGCCGCGCTCATTCAAACACTCGAGTTCTGATGGATTACAAGCAGGCGGGCGTCGACATCGACGCGGGGAACGAGGTCGTGCGCCGCATCCGGTCCCTGGCGCGGGGCACCTCCACACCAGGCGTGCTCTCCGACATCGGGTCCTTCGGCGGGCTGTTTCATCTGGAGCGTGCGGGGATCCCGGATCCTGTGCTGGTCGCGAGCGCGGACGGCGTCGGCACCAAACTGCGCGTCGCGTTCATGGCCGGGGTGCACGACACGATCGGGGTCGACCTCGTCAACCACTGTGTGAACGACATCCTCGTGCAGGGTGCACAGCCGCTGTTTTTCCTCGACTACCTTGCGACGGGCCGGCTGGAGCCCGCGGTGGCCGTGCAGGTGGTCGCGGGGCTGGCCGCCGCCTGCCGGGAGAACGGATGCGCGCTGCTCGGTGGCGAGACCGCCGAAATGCCCGGCTTCTACGCCGATGGCGAGTACGACGTTGCCGGCTTCATCGTCGGGGCTGTCGCTCGAGACCGTGTCGTGAACGGCAGCACGATCGTGCCTGGCGACGTGCTCATCGGCCTCCCGTCGTCAGGCCTGCACACCAACGGGTACTCGCTCGCGCGCCGCATTGTGTTCGAGACGGTCGGCTTGTCGATCGGGTCGCACGTGCCCGAGCTGGGCGTCACGGTTGGAGAGGCCCTGCTGGCGCCGCACCGGTCGTATCAGTCCGTCGTCCGTCCGCTGCTCGACGCGCATCTCGTCAAAGGGATGGCGCATATCACGGGAGGCGGCTTGACGGACAACCTGCCCAGGACCTTTCCCGCCGGCGTCAGCCCCCGGGTGCGCCTGGATGGGTGGACGAGGCCGGCGCTGTTCGGGTTTCTTCAGAGCGCGGGCCAGGTGCCGGAGGAGGACATGCTGCGCACGTTCAACATGGGGATCGGCATGGTCATCGTCTGCGCCAGGGCGCACGAAGAGCGCGCGCTCATGGCGCTGGCCCAGGCCGGTGAACCGGGAGCGGTGTCGATCGGAACCGCAGTGGCGGGCGACGGGTCCGTGGTCTACACCCGGTCAGCGTGAGGCAGATGTCCGCGGCGATTGGCGTCCTGATTTCCGGCCGCGGGAGCAACCTGCAGGCCCTGATCGATGCGGTTCAGGATGGCCGTCTCGAGGCGATGATCTCGCTGGTGATCTCCAACAGGGCCGGCGCCGGCGGGCTCCGACGCGCCGAAGCCGCCGGGATCGAGACCCTGGTCCTGGACCACCGGGCCTTCAAGTCCCGCGACGACTACGATGCCGCGCTGGCGACCGCCCTTCAGGCGCGTGGTGTGACGCTCGTCTGCCTCGCGGGGTTCATGCGCCTGGTCGGGCCTTCGCTGCTGGACGTATTTCCGAACGCGATTCTGAACGTGCATCCGTCGCTGCTGCCCGCGTTTCCGGGTGTCGATGCGCAGGGGCAGGCTGTCGCGCACGGTGTGCGCATCAGCGGGGCCACCGTCCATCTCGTCACGGGTGAGCTCGACGGAGGTCCGATCGTCCTTCAGGCGGCTGTCCCTGTGCTCGACGACGACACGGCGGACACGCTGGCGGCGCGTATTCTCGTGGAGGAGCACCGCATTTTCCCGGAGGCGGTGCAAATCATCCTCGACGGCGGCTGGCGCGTCGACGGACGACGGTTCCGCCGTGGGACGCCCGCCATATCCCCCCGATCCGCTGGCCGGTGACGCGCCGCGGGCAGGCCGGGTCGCTCAAGGCCCTGGATAGAAGACCATCTTCGAGAGCACTCGCCGCACGATCAGCGCCGAAGTGACCACCGTCACACCCCAGCCGAGACTAGCCCGTCGGCGTCACGGGTTCCAGTGTGAGGATGGCGACTTCCGGCGGACAGTTCACGCGCACAGGAATGTAGACCGTCCCGATACCGCGGCTCACGAAAATTTCGGTGCTCTCTCGGCGGCCTTTTCCCGCGACGACCGGGAATTCGCGAGCCGCGATGGCTCCGATGAACGGGAGGACGACCTGTCCGCCGTGGGTATGCCCGCTCAGGACCAGCGGGACGGCAAGGAGGGCCGCCTCGGCAAGTCGCAGCGGGTTGTGCGCGAGCAGAATGACGGTCGGCGACGCCCCACGCAGCACATGCGCGATGTCGGTGATGCGGCGCGTCCAATACCGGATGCCCGCGAGGTCGAGCGTCTCGCCGCGGATCGTGAGGCGCGTCCGCGCATCGCGCAGCACGACGACGCCCGTGGCTCCCAAAGCCGCCGGCATGTCGCGGTCGTCGTCGTGGTTGCCCAGGACGGCGTAGACGCCGTGCGGCGCGGCGAGCGGGGCCAGGGCCTCGGCGGCTGGCACGACGAAGTGCCGATCGCCCCAGGTGACGTAGTCGCCGCCGAGCACGATGAGATCGGGCGCCTCGCGCATCACCATGCGCACCGCGCGGGCGATGAGCTCCTGTGGCACGGCGTCGCTGCGATGCACATCCGTGATGAGGCCGATGCGGAGCCCCGTGAGCGCGGGCGGGAGACCGGAGACATGCAGCGTCTCGCGGGTGAGCTCGAGGTGGTGGCGCTCGTAGACGTACCCGTGGGCGAAGGCTCCAGCCGCGGCGCCGATTCCAGCCGCGGTCGCGCCCTTCAGCAGATCGCGCCTGCTCACGCCGCGCGACTTCGATGCAGGGGACATCCGAGCGTTATGTTAGCGCGCCGATCTACTCTCCGGGGCCCAAACGTTGCGGGCGCCGTTCGTCGCCGAATGATACAGCCGATGGCCCACGCGTCCTGCCGGACGTCGGTGCCTCTATAATTACGCCACACGATGAACATCGAGGAGCAAGTCGACTTTCTCACCAGGGGCTGCGTGGACGTCGTCCGCGGGACGGAGCTGCGCGCGAAGCTCGAACGCGCGGAAAAGACCGGCCGGCCGCTCGTCGTCAAGGTCGGGTTCGATCCCACCGCGCCCGATCTCCACCTCGGACACACGGTGCTCATCCGCAAGATGAAGCATTTCCAGGATCTCGGCCACACCGTGGTGTATGTCGTCGGCGCGTTCACGGCGCTCATCGGCGATCCGACAGGACGGTCGAAGACGCGTCCGCCGCTGACGGCGGCGGAGATCGCGCAGAATGCCGAGACGTACCAGAGCCAGATCTTCAAGATCCTGGACCGCGAGCGGACCGTCGTCCGTTTCAACAGTGAGTGGCTCGAGCCGCTCGGCAGCTACGGCTGGATCAAGCTCGCGGCGCGCTACAACGTCGCGCAGATGCTGGAACGGAGGGAATTCAAGGCGCGGTACGAAGCCGGGAAGCCGATCGCGATCCACGAGTTTCTCTACCCGCTCGCGCAGGCATACGACTCGGTCCACCTCGAGGCGGACGTGGAGCTCGGCGGGACGGACCAGCTCTTCAACCTGAACGTGGGTCGAGACATCATGCCGGCCTTTGGACTCGAGGCCCAGATTGTCATGACGACGCCGCTGCTCGAAGGCCTCGACGGCGTGGAGAAGATGTCGAAGAGCCTGGGTAACTACATCGCCGTGGACGATTCACCCGCGTCGATGTTCGGCAAGGTCATGTCCATTTCCGACGGCTTGATGTGGAAGTACTTCACGTTGTTGACCGACCTGACGCCCGTCCAGGTCACGGCGCTCCGACACCGGGTCGACAGCGGCGACCTTCATCCGAAGGACGCCAAGATCGCGCTGGCGAGGAGCATCGTCACGGATTTTCATGGAGCGGCCGACGCCGAGGGTGCGGCGTCGGAATTCGAGCGGCGCTTTGCCAGGAAGGAAATCGACGCGGACGCGCTGCGGACCGTGACCGTGTCGCTCGGACCCGACGGATCGCGGCGGATCGCGAACGTCATCGTCGACTGCGGGTTCGCGGCGTCCGCGAGCGAGGCGGTCCGCAAGATCGACCAGGGGGGCGTTCGCCTCGACGGCAATCGGTTGACCGATTCTAAAGCCCGAATCGATCGGACTACGAGCGCGCTTACCCTGCAGGTCGGGCGGAACGCGGTCCGGGTCGTCGTTTCCCCGTGACGTTCCGGTGCGGGGACGATCGCGGCGATTTGGGGCGCGAGGCGGTCCCGAAGGGCTATGATGGACGCCTCCGGTAACCACCGATGAGCGACGAGTCGCCAGGCCGGCGGATGTCCACGTCCGGCCTCTCCGCATCGAGGGGCGCACCGCTGGCGGCTTCGTCCATGACGTTGCTGCTCAGGGCGCAGCAGGGCGACGATCGCGCCCGCGACGAATTGTGCGCCCGCTACCTGCCGCGGCTGCGCCGATGGGCCCACGGCAGGCTGCCCGGGTGGGCGCGGGACCACCTCGACACCGAAGACATCGTCCAGGACACCTTCCTGAACTCGATCCGGAGGCTCGACACCTTTTCCCCCCGTCACGAGCAGGCCTTCTGCGCGTACCTCTGCCAGGCGATTCGCAATCGTGTGTCCGACGCCGTGCGTCGGGCGGGCCGCCGGCCGGCGAGCGAAGAGCTGCCGCTGGAGAAGGCGGGCGCCGATCCGTCGCCCTTCGAGCTGGCGGTCGGGCGCGAGACCGCCGCGCAATATGACGACGCGCTGCAGCGGCTGAGCGAGTCGGATCGGGAGCTGATCATCGCGCGCGTGGAGCTCGGTCTCGACTACTCGGAGATCACCGCGCTCGCCGGTAAATCGTCCATTGGAACGACTCGCGTGGCCGTCAGCCGCGCGCTGCTCCGCCTGGCCGGCTCGATGGGTCATGACCGACAACTCTGACGAGCCCTGGCTCATTGGACTTGCCAACGACGTGTGCGACGGCAGACCTGTCGACTGGGAGCGCGTCGCCCCGCCGACCGCCTCGGTGGAGAGCCGGAGGGTGGTGGCGGAGCTGCGCCGGCTGGCGAGCGTCGTTGACGCCCATCGCACGCTGGGAGGAGAGGCGGATCCTGCGGCCAGCCCCGCGTCCGATCCGGCGCCGGCCGCGTGGGGGCCCCTGGTGCTGCTCGAGACCGTCGGCCAGGGGGCCTTCGGAACCGTGTATCGCGCCTGGGATGCGCAGCTCGATCGCGAAGTCGCGCTGAAGCTCCTCCTCCAGGTGCCCCTGGAGTCTCCGCTCGAAGAAGCCCGCCACCTCGCGCGTGTGCGCCACCCGAATGTCGTGTCCGTCTACGGCGCCGAGCGGGTGGGAGAGCAGGTCGGGATCTGGATGGAGTTCATCGAGGGAGAGACCCTCGGGACCGTGGTCGCCGAGCGCGGGCCGATGAGCGCGCGGGAAGTGGCGGGCATCGGGATCGACCTGTGCCGGGCGCTGTCGGCTCTCCACCGATCGGGGCTGGTGCACGGCGACGTCAAGGCGCACAACGTCATGCGCGAAGTCGGCGGCCGGATTGTCCTGATGGACTTCAGCGGTGTGCGTGCCGCCGACGCGCACGGCGCCCCCGAGTTCTCGGGCACGCCGCCGTATATTGCGCCCGAGCTCTTCGAAGGCCGCGCCGCATCCTTCACCGCCGATATCTACAGCCTCGGGATTCTTCTGTTCTACCTGCTCTCGGGCCATTTTCCCGTGGATGGGGCGGACGTCGCGGAGATCCGCCGTCGTCACGCAAGCGGGGAACGCGTGCGACTGCGCGATATCCGGCCGGAGTTGCCGGACGCGGTCGTGCAAATCGTGGAGCGCGCGACGGCGGTGGATCCTGGCGAGCGGTTTCACACCGCCGGGGAACTCGAGCACGCACTCATGGGCATCTTCGCCGGGCATGGAGTCGTTCCTCCGGTCGAGGGCGGCGTGGCCGTGCGTCCGCATGCCGGCGCGCGTGCCGTGTGGGTGCTCGCGACGGCGGCTGCCATCGCTCTGGCGGGCAGTGTCGCGGCGTGGCGATCCGTGGCCCGCGACCCCCCGGTTCCTGCGCCTCTCGTGCGCCTGTCGATCGGCCCTCCGTACAACACGGGGCCTTGGCCCCGTGTGTCCCCGGACGGCCGTGCCGTCGCGTTCGGCACCACCGTGGACGGTCACAAGATCCTCTGGATCCACCCCGTGGATGCCCATCAGGGACATGCGCTGGCGGCCGCGGAAACGACAGAGACCCCGTTCTGGTCGGCCGACTCCCGCCGGATCGCGTTTTTCAACGACGGCAAGCTGAAGATCGTGGATCTGGCCACGAATCACGTGGAAACGATTGCCGATGCGCCGGGTCCGCACGGCGGAGACTGGAACGCGGACGGCGTGCTGATCTACGGGATCGCCGGGGGGATTGCGCGCGTGTCCGCCGACGGGTCCGGGCGGAGTGTCCTCACCACCGTCGACAAGGCCGCCGGAGACTACCAGCACGGGTGGCCAGAGTTTCTGCCCGACGGCACGCATTTCGTGTACATCATCCGCAGCCGGGTCCCGGAACGGACGGGACTCTACCTGGGCTCCCTGGAATCGCCGTCGCTGCGCAAGTGGATCATGCCCGCCTACTCCCGGGTGGCGTATTCACCGACCGGGCACCTGCTGTTCGTGCGCAACGGCACACTCATGGCGCAGGCGTTCGATCCGCAGGGTGCGGTGCTGTCCGGGGAGCCGCTGCCCATTGCCGCATCCGTCAAGGCGCACTCCGCGAGCGACGGGGCCTTCGACGTCTCCGCCACCGGTATCCTGATCTACCGGGCGAACGAGGGGTTGCCGTCGACACGACTGGTGCTGTTCGACCGCCATGGACGGCAACTGCGCGAGATCACGAGCGTGGGCTTCCTGCGGCATCCGCGGTTTTCACCGGACGGTAATCGCATCGCGGCCGAGCAGGCGCAGACGGACGCGCCGAATGCGGACCTGTGGGTGTTCGAACCCGCCGCCACTCGGGCGTCGCGCTTCACGAGCGCGCCGGCGCCCGACATCCGGCCGACCTGGTCTCCGGACGGGCGGCGGATCGCGTTCTCTTCGAAGCGGGGGACCGCGTACGACATTTATGTGAAGGGGGTGGACGTCCTCGGCGAGGAGAAGGTCCTGTGGCACACGGATTCGGACAAGCTGGTGGAAGACTGGTCGCCTGACGGCCGGGTGCTGAGCGTGACGGTGCTGAGGAGCGGGCTCTGGAGCTATCCGCTGGATCTCACGCAGAAGCCGACGCTTATCCGCGAGGGGATCAGTGCCGAGACCTGGCAGTCGGAGTTCGCGCCGGATGGCCGCTGGCTCGCGTATGTGAGCTCGGTTTCCGGGATCCCCGAGGTGTATGTGGAGCCTGTACCCGCGACCGGCGATCGGTGGCAGGTCTCCAACAACGGCGGGGCGGAGCCTCACTGGCGGCGCGATACCGGGGAGCTGTTCTACCTGACGCTCGACCACTGGATCGCGGCGATCGCGGTGCCGGAGAATGGCCGATGGAGTCTGACCGCCCCCAGCCGGCTCTTCGCCGTGTCGATTCCCGATACGGTCGGGGGTTCTGACTACACCGTGTCCCCTGCGGGCGAGTTCGCGGTGAACCTGCTGCAGACCAACCAGGCGATCCCGCCGGTGGAGGTGGTCGTCAACTGGACGTCGCTGCTCGCGGCGGACCGTTGAGGTCGACGCGCACCGATCGGGCGCGTAGATTGGGTTGACCGGCGTGGGCCCTTGCGCTTTGGACCCTCAGGCTTGGCGAGGGTTGACAGCGTCGCAGCCGGCGCGTATATTAGGGCTTCTGCGAGCGTGAGCGGCCTGAGAGCCGTTTGCGATTTGCTCCGGCCACATCCTTTCAGGATCGCCAACCCCTCAGCCGTCCGCGGTGCCGCTGTGCTCAACGGGAGCGATGGCGCGACGTTGAACGGCGGCCCTGGCGGACGACATGTCCGACGGTGCGACGAAGCAGAAGAAAAGCGCGACGAGGGGCTTGACAGGGTTGGCGGTGGTTAGTAAGATTGTAAGGTTCCCCTGAGCGCGAAAGAGGCGGCGGGGAGCGCGGCAAGAAATCCGGTTCTTTGAAAACTAGATAGAACGTGCAAGCACAGTACTCGGTGCCGGGCCGCAAGGTCAGGTGCCGGGACATGTTCGACGACGCTGCGGGCCGCAAGGTGCGCGGCGGAGTCGGATTACCCGTCGAGTATCAGCGGGTGGCGCAGTGCTTTCCGGTGCAGGGGGTGTAGTTCACCGACTGTGGCCGGCTGCGAACCACTCATTAACTTGACGAACTGAACAACGTTAGAGCCAAGTCATCAACAGGCGCTTACGTTAAACGAGTTAAGTTCTCCGAAAGGGGAGCTGACCACTTTAACTTGAGAGTTTGATCCTGGCTCAGAATCAACGCTGGCGGCGTGCCTAACACATGCAAGTCGAACGCGAAAGGGGAGCAATCCCTGAGTAGAGTGGCAAACGGGTGAGTAACACGTGGGTGACCTGCCTTCGAGT
>JANMCN010000119.1:0-29906 GCA_031361295.1 Acidobacteriota bacterium
GTGTCGCCGCCGCCAACCTCGGGCACGCCGAGGTAGAAGAGGTCGTTGACGCTCGCCTGCATGGGCGAGAACTTCGCAAAGATCTGGTGCGAGCTGCTGCGGTTCCAGTTGACCTTGACGTCGTAATTGTCGCGGATCGCAACCGGCGCGCGCGCCAGGTACAGGTTGTCCTGGAGGCCGCCGCTCGTCCCGGCATTGTTCGGCGCGGGATAGAGCGCCTGAATCTTCTGCGAGACGCCGGCGATCCGGTTCGCGGGAATGACCGCGCCAGGGAACGCCGTCCGGCCGGTGCCGTCGGCATTACCGGTTGCCGGGTCGTAGATCTGGAAGTTCGGGTTGATGGCGAGCACTTCGCTGAAGTCGCCATTGCGCATCTTCGCGGTCGGCACCGAGTAGATGTCGAAGCGGCTGTTGCGCTCGCGGTTGCTCTCGATGCCGCCGAAGAAGAACAGCTTGTTCTTGACGATCGGGCCGCCGAGGGTGCCGCCGCCGATCGAGAGGCTCGAGTTCAGCTTGACGGGGTCGAAGAACGCCTTCGAGTTCAGCTCGTCCTGGTTGCGGAAGTAGAACGCCGACCCCTTGAGGGTGTTGGTGCCCGACTTGGTGACCAGCGTAATCGCGGCGCCGCCGGCCATGCCGGACGCCGCGTCGAAGTTGTTGGTGCTGATATTGACCGTGTCGATGGTCTCCGCCGGGGCGACGTAGCCGGCGTGATGCGGCAGCCAGATGTTGACGCTGCTCGCGCCGTCGATGCGGGTGTTGTTGCTCTGGCCGTCCATGCCGTTGACGTTCGTCCGCAGCGAGCGGCCGGGCGTGTCGGTCTGGGCGTTCTGGAACGACGCCGGCGTCGCGCCGGGCACCAGGTTGATGAGCGCCTGATAATTGCGGTACTGGTTCAGCGGGAGGTTGACGATCTCCTTCGACTTCAGTTCGGTGTGGAGGTCGCTCTTGTCGGTTTGCAGCAGCTGGGCGGCGGATTCAACCGTGACCGTCTCGGTGAGGGATCCGATTTCGAGCTTCGCCTCCACGCGGCTGATCTGCCCGGCGGTGACGGGCACGTTGGCCTTGACGTATTCGCGGAACCCCTGCAGCCCGACTTTGACGTCGTATCGACCTGGCTGAAGGTTCGTAAAGGTGTACTCACCGTTCTCGTTGCTGATAGCGTCGTGGGTGAGATTGGTATCTTTGTTCAAGACCGTTACGGTCGCGGCCGGGATCGCTGATCCCGAGGCGTCCTGGACGACGCCGACGATGCTGCCGTAAAGGACTTGTGCATGGAGCGGAGCGGCCACGAGGCCGATGGCGAAAACAGCGCACGACAGGGCAATCACACGACAACCAGACCAAACACGTCGGCCTGACGTCAAACTACTGAACTCACTCACAAGGTTCCTCCTTCCGAACGAACGACACGACGCCGCACTAACGGATTCCAACTAGAGCGGTGTGCGCAAAGTATACATCCAATTCCGGACAGGTTTGCGTTCGGGTTTCCGGAAGCCTTAACTGATGAGCTGGCAGGCATTTAGTGGGCTGCCGCGCGCGATTCACGGGCAAATCAGGGGAACCGACTGAACAGGCCGGGTCTTGGCAGGGGAACCGACTGAACAGGCCGGGTCTTGGGGAACGGCTTTGGCGCTTCAGGGTGTGCGGGTACGCCTCAGAGTCAGCCGCCGGTCCACTGCGGGGGCTGTCCACCGGTCCGATCCCCCCTCCACCCAGCGCACCACGACCGCCTCGACCTGCGACGACCGCCCCAGCCCGAAATGTGCCCGCGGATCGCTCGCGGATAGATAACTTCCATCCGTCCCGACGCGGCGCCACATCGTTGGACGGCCGGTTCGCTCGATGCCGACGAGGGCGCCCATGGCAAACCGGTTCCCTGAGCTCTGGCTCAGGCTCACGTCCAGCCAGTGGTTCCCCGACCCGGCATTGATCATCAGCTGCACCGGGCCTCCGTTGCTGGTGACGACGACGTCCGTATCGCCGTCGTTGTCGAGGTCCCCGAACGCGGCGCCGCGCCAGACCCCGGCGCGATCGAATGCCGCGCCTCCCACGTTAGTCGCCTCGTCCAGCCGGCCGTTTCCGGCGTTGTGCAGCAGCAGGTTCTTCATCGCGAAGGGGAGGGCCTGGCCTCGCAGGGCCGGGATCGTATTCACTGCGCCGTTCGCGGCAAAGGCGTCGAGCCATCCGTCGTTGTCGTAGTCGAACCACCCCGTGCCGAACCCGGTGAAGGAGGCCGTGACCGCCGCAAGCCCGGTGGAAACCCGGGCGTCCTCGAAGTTTCCGTGGCCATCATTCCGGTAGAGGACGAACGTTTCCCCTGCGATGTTGGTGACGAGCAGATCCTCGTCGCCATCCCCGTCGAAGTCCCCGGAGGCCACTCCCATGCTGCCCTCGGGATTGCCAGCCGCATTCAAGGCTGCGCCGGACAGTAATCCCTCATCCGTGAACGTGCCGTCGTGGCGATTGAGCCACAGCTGGTTCGGCGTCGCGTCGTTCGCCACGTAGACGTCGAGCCATCCGTCGCCGTTGAAATCGCCGACGGCGACACCGAGTCCGGCGCCGTCCGCCCTGGTGATCCCTGCGGTGTCCGTCACGTTCGTGAAGTGCCCGCCGCCGTCGTTCCGGTAGAGACGATCTGGCGCGGGGCGGTAGGCGCGGGGCCCGCAATAGTCGCGCGCCCCCGTGGCGTCGGTGCAGGACTTGTTGCCCGCGACGGTGAAGTCCAGGTAGTTGGCGACGAACAGATCGAGGTCGCCGTCGCGGTCGTAATCGAAAAACGCCGCACTGGTGCTCCAGAGCGGATCGCTGACGCCGGATGCAGCGGTGACGTCCGTGAAAGTTCCATCGCCGTTGTTGCGGAAAAGCGTGTCGGCCCCGAACGACGTCACGAACAGATCCATGTCGCCGTCGTTGTCGTAATCGGCAACCGCGGCGCCCATCCCATAGGCCCGCAGTCCGACACCTGCCGCCGCCGTGACGTCGGTGAAATGGAGACGGCCCTGGCCGCCACGACCCGTCGTCAGATCATTGCGATACAGACGGCTGGTGACGGTCCCGAGTGCGTTGCCCGAGGCGTCCAGTGGCCCGCCCTGTACGAGAAACAGGTCGAGGTCCCCGTCATTGTCGTAATCGAAGAGCGCGACACCCGCCCCCATCAGTTCTGGCATGTAGTAGCGGCCCGTCGCGCCGTTCGCGTGAATAAACGTCAGGCCCGAGGCGACGGCCGCCTCGGTGAACAGGGGGCGGCTGGCCGGTGCCGCTGCGATCGACAGCATGAGAGCGACCATGACGACCGGCGCCACGCGGATCACTTGAGGCGCTTCAATTCCTGGTCGATGGCCGCTGCGAGCTCGACCTGCCCGTACTCCGTCGCGAGCCGTCGCGCTTCGGTTGACCACCGGACCCCGTCGTCCGTGTTGCCGGCGCGCATGCAGGCGACGCCGAGTGCAAACAAGTAGCGCGGCGACTCCGAATCACGGGGTTCCGTGAGCCTCGAGAGCTCGAGGATGGCGTCGGCCGGCCGGCCGAGCGCCACCAGCGCACGCCCCAGATTGAAACGGGCGAGGCGGAACGTCGGCTGCCCGTCAAGGGCGAGCCGATACTGCTCGAGGGCAGCCTGGAAGTTGCCGGTCCGCTCGAGGACCTGCCCCAGATTGTTGTGCGCCGGCGCGTGCAGGGGGTTGATGTCGCACGCTTGCCGGTAGGCCTCTCCGGCGAGGTCCCAGTGGCCCTGCATCTCGAGCAGCACTCCGTGGTCGTAATGGATGTCGGCCAGGCTGGAGCCGATCCTCAGGGCCTCGCGATAGTGAACTTCGGCCTTGTCCCAGTCCTTCATCCGACCGTACAGGATGAGGAGCCGTTCGTGCGCCACAGCCAGCGACGGGTCCCGGGCGAGGGCCTTCTCGTTTTCCCTGATCGCCCCCGGAAGGTCGCCGCTCACGGCCAGATCTTCGGCGTGCCTCAGCATCGACGCTGCATCATCCCGCAGATTGACGACGGCCGCGAGGACCGCGTCTTCGAGCCCAGGCCAGCGCGCGCCGAAGCGGGTATGGCGTTCCATGGCGCGCTGCGCATCCTCAGTCCGGCCGAGAGCCCGGAGCGACAGCGCGAGCGCGTAGTAGGCCGCGCCCCATTCCGGATAGAGGTCGATTGCGCGATCGAAGAACGTCACCGCCTGCTCATGGCGTCCGGCCGCCGCGGCGATCCGCCCGAGGCCGAAACGTGCGGCCGGTTCGGCTGCCGGCACGGCAATCAGCGATTCGAACAGGCGCTGGCTGTCGTCCATCGCCCCCGTGTCGAGGAGCGCTTCGGCCAGCTTGACCCGGGCGGGCAGGTAACCCGGTGCAATCGCGACCGCGCGCCGCAGGCGCTCCGCCGCCTCCGCCTGGCGGCCCAGGCGCTGCAGGACGCAGGCATCGAGATAGGGCCACGCGAAGACGGCCGGCGCGAAATCTGCCGCGCGCGAGTAGGCGTCATGCGCGGGCGCCCATTGTTCCCAGGCATGCAGCGCCTGGCCGAGGGCGCCTGCGGCGTCGGCGTCGGCGGGATGCGCACGGGCGCGGCGCTCCGCCGCAGACATCACTTCGCGCATGCCGGCGGGATAGGTGTCGAGCGGCAGCGGACCGACCGGGGGCGCCGCAGCCTGCGCGCGGGACAGTGATGCGAGAAGCGCGACGAGGACGGGAAGTGGGGCGCCCATCATGGTGTGAGAGGAGGCCCCGCCGGCCCGATGGCGCGGCGGAGCCTGCACGCTATCGAACTTAGGAACTGAAGCGCAACCGTGCCTCGATCATACGCTCAGGATAGGAACGCCCCGAGGTCAGTGATCCGCCCGACGGTGCGGACGTGACGCTGCCGTCTCGGGGTGCCGCAGACGACGCCGTTCAGGACGCTGGTGATTGCGAAGGATCCCGCCGCATTGGGCTCGCCGTCGCGCGTCAGTTGATGTCCTCGTTGACGATCGTGACGTGGAACCCGGAACAGAGGCGCCGAGAGGATGAACAGGGTAGACTGGCGTTGATGCGTGGCGGCAAGGCTCACTCACATGTGCCTCCCCTTTCAACGAACAAACGCCTCCGGATACGGACGAGGTAGCGGTGCGCGGTTGGTATACTCCTCTTGATCTCCCATGGAAAGTACTTTCTTAGGCGTGGACATCGCTCGGAGCGCGACGTGACATTCCGCAGTCTGACCGCAAGTGTGATCGCCGCAGGCGCCCTCGGGGCCGCCGCCCTCGCGGCCTCTACACAGTCGACCCGAACTGCTGGTCGCCCGGGGACAGGCCCCACGGGGCTCGTCGACTTCCAGGTGCAGGTCCAGCCGCTGCTGAAGGAGCACTGCCTGGAATGCCACAGCCAGGACAAGCGGAAGGGCGGGCTCTCGCTGGCGACCTACGCGGACGCGCTCGAGGGGGGACGCAACGGCGCGGTCATCCGTCCCGGGCACAGCGCGCGCAGCCTGATCATCGATCGCGTGACGGGCGCGGTCGAGCCGCAGATGCCGAAGGACGAGCCGCCTCTCAGTCGGACGGAGCTCGCACTCGTCCGCCAGTGGATCGATCAGGGCGCGCGCGAATCCCGGACGTCACCGCCCGCGCCTCCACCGTGGGAGGCGCCGCTGACGCTCGAGCGGCCAGCCGTGCCCGCGGCCACGTGGGAGAGCTGGTCGGCGCCCGTGGACCGTTTCGTCGCGGCCTACCTCCGGCGGCAGCGCAGCGATGAGCCGAGCCTCGTGCCCGACGCGCTCTTCGCCCGGCGGGTCTATCTGGACGCCTGGGGATTGCTGCCCACGCCCGCGGAGCTCGACGCGTTCGTCGCGGATTCGACACCGGGCAAGCGCGACGCGCTCGTGGCGCGTCTCCTCTCGGACAACGGGAAATACCGGGACCACTGGATTTCCTTCTGGAACGATCTCCTGCGCAACGAAGACGGCGTCACCTACTTCTCGGAAACGGCGGGCCGGAAGAGCATCACCGGGTGGCTCTCCTCGGCGCTCGAATCGAATATCCCGTACGACAAGGTCGTCGGCAGCCTGATCAACCCGTCGAGCCCCGGCGACCCTGACGGGTTCCTCGTCGGCGTCAACTGGCGCGGCGAGACGAGCGCCGCGGTGACCCCGTGGATGCAGGCCTCGCAGAACACTGCGCAGGTGTTCCTGGGCGTCAATCTGAAGTGCAACTCCTGCCACGACAGCTTTGTCAGCAAATGGAAGCTGAAGGACGCCTACGCGCTCGCGGCGTATTTCGCTCCGGATCCGAAGCTGCAGATGTTCCGGTGCGACGTGGCCCTCGATCGATACGCCGAGCCGGGCTTTCTCTTCCCGCAGCCCGGCCACGTCCCGGCGTCAGGCGCGCTCGGCGATCGGCGCGCCGCGGCCGCCGCGCTCTTCACCGACCGGCGGGTCGGACGTCTGCCGCGCACGCTCGTGAACCGTCTGTGGCAGCGCCTGCTCGGCCGCGGGATCGTTGCCAACCCCGACGAAATGGACGGCAAGCCGTGGAGCCCCGAACTGCTCGACTGGCTGGCCAGCGACTTCGTCGACCATGGCTACGACATCAAGCACCTGCTCGCGACGATCCTGACGTCGCACGCGTATCAGATGCCGTCGGTACCGCGGACCGGGGAGCCCCCTGCGCGTGGATACGTGTTCGCAGGGCCCGAAGTGCGCCGCATGTCTGCGGAGCAATTCGGTGATGCGATCGGGGCGGTGACCGGGGAATGGAATGTCTACCCGGGTCCGTCTGCGCCTGCGTCGAGCGGGCCGACGCCCCCGGCCGGGGCGCCCCTGCCGTCCATGCCTCCGACAGCCGGCATCTACGGCCGCGAGTGGCGGGTGGCGTCGACGAATCTCACCCGTGCGCTCGGACGTCCGATCCGCGACCAGGTGATTCCGGTCCGTTCGGCGCAGGCCTCCACGCTGCAGGCGCTCGAACTGGTCAACGGCGAGATTCTCACCCGGTGGGTCTCGCGCGGCGCGCGGAGAATGCTCGGCGAGACACCGCCCGAACCGTTGAGCCTGTATAACCGAACGGTCGCCGGGCGCGGCGCGAAGCCGGCGCCGTTCGTGGTGGACATCTCGGCCGCCACACGCCTGTGGCTCGTTGTCCAGGAAAACGGATCGAACATGCCGCGCGCGCTGCAGCCGGCATGGGCCCAGGCGGAGCTCGTCGGCCCCGCAGGCGTCGTCCCGCTCTCCACGCTCACCGCCAGCGATCGCTCCGGACTTCGCAGCGGAACGGGACCCATCCTGGTGAGCGGCTCGACTGGCGGAGGGATTCGCGTGCAGAACCCCTCGGTCGTGGCTTACGACATCTCTGGCAAGGGATTCACGAGTTTCCGCGGGATCATCGGACTGGAGAACCCGCCGGCCGAGATTGGATCGACGCTCGATCCGCAGATCCGGTTCTTCGTCTTCGGATCCGCCCCGAACATGGACCGCCTGATTCCGCCCGGGCCGGAGCTTCCGCTGCCGGCGCCGCCGATCGTCACGTCAGCCTCGGAGGCCATCGACCGTGTGTTCCATCATGCGCTCGGGCGAGCGCCGTCCGCCGGCGAGCGGGCCGCGGCCGAGGCCGCGCTCCGTGATCCGTCGCGCGGCACGCATCCCTCGGCCGAGGGTCTGGCCGACTTGTTGTGGGCGGTGACGATGAAGCCGGAATTCCAGCTGATTTACTGAAACCGCTTACAGGCATGAGCCCGCAGCGGTCCGCCGTCGTCTGAGCGCTGGCGTCTGAGCGCTGAAGCCTGAACGCGGAAGTCTGAGAGAGTGCCATGACGCGTGAAGAACAGTTCATCTACTCCCGACTGAGTCGCCGGGGGTTCATGGGGGCGACCGCCGGCGCGACGCTCGCGGCGCTCGCCGGGGGCGAGCCGCATCTGCGGCGCGGAGGGCAGGCGCCCGGACCGGCACGCGGCGCCGATGAGCCGGCGAGGAAGCGGGAAGCGACCGCCGACGCCGTCATCGTGTTGTGGATGGCGGGCGGGATGGCGCAGACGGAGACCTTCGATCCGAAGCGCTACACGCCGTTCGCGCCGGGCGTGAACATCGCCGACGTGCTGAGCACGTTCCCCACGATCGACACGGCGGTCGACCACATCAAGTTCACCCAGGGTCTCGAACAGATCGCGAGCGTGATCGATCGGGGATCGGTGATCAGGACGTTCAACGCCGCGGACCTCGGCTTCATCCTGCACTCGCGCCATCAGTATCACTGGCACACGGGGTACATCCCCCCGCAGCCGATGGCGATGCCGCACCTCGGCGCCGTGATCTCGAAAACGCTCGGGCCGAAGAATCCCGACCTGCCGGCCTTCATTGCGATCGGACAGACCGTCGAGGGCGCCGGCGAGATCGCCACGCTCAAAGCCTTTCACACGGCGGGATTTCTCGGGACCGAACACGGACCGTTCCTCATCGTCGATCCGCAGGACGCCGCCTCCGCGGTCCGCCCCCCGAAAGAGCTCGGCGACCGGCGCTTCCGCAGCCGGCGTCAGCTCTTCGAGCAGTTGCTCGGCGAAGAACCCGTGTTCCGATACGGGAGCGACTTCCAGCGCGAGTCGCTCGTCAAGTCTCTCGATGCGGCCGACCGGCTGCTCAAGTCGCCCTCCGCCAAGGCCTTCGACCTGTCTCTCGAGTCGAAGGCGAGCTTCGACGCCTACAACTCGGGCCGGTTCGGCCAGGGCTGCCTGCTGGCCCGCCGCCTGATTGAAGCGGGCGCGCGTTACGTGGAAGTCACGAGCGAGTACATCCCGTTTGTCTACTGGGACAGCCACGAGCACGGGCACTCACGCGCCGAGGCCATGAAGAAGCTCATCGATGCGCCCGTCGCGCAGCTCATTCGGGACCTCGACGCCCGCGGCCTGCTCGATCGCACCCTGGTCGTGCTCGCCAGTGAATTCGGGCGGGACGCGATGACGGAAGGCAAGGTCGGCAAGGAAGTGAAGGACCAGGCGATCAACATTCCGAACGTGATGACCGAGCCCCGGCACTACGGCATGCACCGGCACTTTACCGGCGCGGGATCGGTGCTGATGTTCGGCGGCGGGGTGAAGAAGGGATTTCTCTACGGCAAGACCGCGGACGAACGGCCGTGCACGACCGTCGAAAATCCCGTCATCATGGAAAACCTGCACGCGACCATGTACCACGCGCTCGGCATTCCCCCCGACACGGCGTACGTCGTCGAGCGGCGCCCGGTGTATGTGACGAGGGACGGCAAAGGCGAACCGGTCCTCGATCTGTTCGCGTGAGCGCGTTCGGCTGTCAGCGCTCAAGAACACCGTGACGGCCGAGGAGCTGAACACGGACCGCGGACAAACGGAGTGATAGGCCGGCACTGACAGCTGACAGTGAACGAGAGCGAGGATCCCATGAGAGCCACCCGTCGTGAGTTCGTGAAAGCCGTCGCGGCAGCGCCCATTCTCGGCCCCATCCTGCTCGGGACCGCGAACAAATCCGGCACGAAACCCCCCGTGCTTGGGACCGGTGCGCACCAATACGAAGCGATTCACGACTGGGGGGAGCTGCCCGCGCGCATCCGGTGGGGCAACACGCACGGCGTGGTCGAAGACTCGCAGCACGACATCTACGTGCATCACACGGTGCACGCGTCGAGCGAGAGCGCCGACTCGATGGTCGTCTTCGATCGGAAAGGGAAGTTCGTCCGCTCCTGGGGCAAGGAGTTCAAGGGCGTGGCCCACGGGCTGCACATCCGGAAGGAAGGTTCCGACGAGTTCCTCTACCTGACGGTGAACGCGGCGAACCCGCGGCAGGTGCCGCCTCCCGACATGCAGGCGGTGGTGATCAAGGCGACGCGGACGGGGGAGATTGTCTGGAAGATCCAGGGACCTCCCGACGTGGATGCCTACAAACCAGCCGCGGACGGCACGCCGAAGCGTTACAACCCCACGAACGTCGCCATTGCGCCGAACGGCGACATCTACGTGGGCGACGGCTACGGCTCGTACTTCGTGAACCAGTACAACAGCAAGGCCGAGTACATCCGCACGTTCGGCGGCAAGGGATCAGACCCGGGACAGCTCGCGGAACCCCACGGGTTGTGGGTCGATGCGCGCCCCGCCGCCCCGGTCCTCGTCGTCGCCGACCGGCGCAACAACCGCCTGCAGCGGTTTACGCTCGACGGACACCACATCGACTTCATTCCGGGATTCCGCCTGCCCTGCCATTTCGATGAACAGAAGGGCCTGGTCGTCGTGCCCGATCTGCACGGCCGTGTCACGCTGATGGACAGCCGGAACGCCATCATCGAGCACCTGGGCGACTCCAACGCGCCCGAGTGGAACAATCCGCTGCGCGCGCAGCCACGGGAGGCGTTCATTCCCGGCCAGTTCATCTGTCCGCACGGCGCCTGCTTCGATCACGAAGGCAACATCTTCGTGGTCGAGTGGGTGGAGGTGGGACGGGTGACGAAGTTGCGCCGCGTGTGACTCGCGTCCGTCACCGCACTCGATAGACGTCGCGTCAGGGCGTTTTGGCCACGATCCACATCAGCGCCTCTTTGCACGCCTGGTACATCTGATCGCGGGCTCCGCCGAAGCTGTGGTTGCGTGCGTCGATGGCGCGGAATCGGCGGGTCGGGGTTTCGGCGCCGAAGAGCTGCGCCGCGGCTGCGGCGGGCAGGAACTGGTCGCGTGTCGACTGGACGACCGCCAGAGGCAGGCTCCCGAGCAGCGGCAGATAGTCGTAGACTTCGACCATCACCTGCGTCGGAGGCCTGCGGACGAGCGGCACCCGCCGGCCGAACCAGCGGACGTATTCCTCTTCCTTGGTGAGCGCCACGGCCACCACACCGCTGAGCCGATCGCGCACCCCCGGCTGTCCCGCCGCGACCACCTCGAGTCCCGCGCCTCGCGACACTCCGATCAGCACGACCGGTGTGCCGGGCTGGATGTGGAGGTTCGTTTCGGCAAATGCGACGATCTCTGCGTAGTCCCGGCCAAGCGCCCTCGGCGTGGTGGTCCCTTCGGCGCCCCGTAGATGACGGAGATAGTCGGGAGCGCTGAACCCCACGGTGGGATAGCCCCACGAGACAATCTGCCGGTAGAGCGCAAGGTCTTTTCGAACCCAGCCGCCGTCCCCCGTCGTGTACAGCAGAAGCGGGCGCTTCCGGGTGATCTCCCCATTCGCGAAGTGGAGCGTCAGCGGATGAGCATTGAGGGTGAGGGATCGGTCGAAGGGCCTGCTGGCCGCCGGCAGGTGTGCGGCGCAGGCGTGCGACGCCAGCGCCAGCAGGAGGATCGAAACCAGGCGAAGCCATCCCGCGCCGGGACATCGCCCATGGCGGCAGCATCCGGGTGGCCGGTCACGGAGCCGTGCAGTGGAGGCCACGCGACAGCGGTCGTCAGCAGGTGCGACTGGTTTCGGCATCATGGGGTCAGGGCGGCGCAGGGCTCACGTCTCGGAAGCCGTCGGCGAGTCCGCCGCCGGGCGGCGGCGGCGAGATGCCGGTGTCCGAGCGCGCGGGGTTGCGTGACGCGTCGCCGGACGGCCGCAGGATCCGCCCCCAGCCGCCGGCGATGAGCGCGCTCGCATGGGCGATGACCACCGGCCATTCCCAGGCATTCTGATAGGCCATGTACCGCGGGCGCCACTCCGGGCGGTACTTGTCTTTGAAGAAGCGAAGCCCCTGGAAGTTGTACCACTGTTCGCCGCGCTGAAAGAGGAGCCGGGCGATCCGTTCGCGCAGGTGCGCATTGCGCTCGGTGCCCACCGACGCGAGCGGCGCCATCCCGAGGTTGAAGGTCCGGTATCCGAGCCGTTTCCCCTCGAGCAGCAGCGAGACAATCACGAAGTCCATCACCTGCGGGCCGTCCGATCGCTGGCGCATCAGATCGACCGAGAGTTCTTCCCGGCGCGGGCCTTCGAGGAGATTTGCGAACGCGAGGATGCGGCCGCCGGGACCGCCGGACTCGACAATCGCGCACCGGAAGCGCGAAAGATACGCGGGATCGAAAAATCCCATCGAGAACTGCCGCTCGGCAAGCTTCTTTTCGTCGAGCCACACCGACGACACGTCCGCCAGTTCCGCCATCCGCGGTGCCATCTCCGACGGCTCCAGGATGCGGAACACCACACCATCCCGCTCCGCTCTGCGGAGCACCTGCCGGTACATCTTCCCGGCGTGGCCATCGAGCGTCACGCCGTCGAGCTGGACGTGCGCCTCTTCCCCGAGCTTGAAGAAGTTGTATCCGCGGTCGTGCAGGACGGGGATCCACTCGAGCGATACCTGGTAGAACACCGGCCGTCGATCCATGTCGAGCGCCGCGGTCGAAAGCTCATCGAGGAACGCTCCACGGTCCTGGCTGTTCTGGACTGACGGATCGGAGAAAACCATCACATAGGGGCCGACGGTCCGATAGAGGCAGAGCCCGTGCTGCGTGGACAGGACGGCTTTGTCACCCGTCGCGACCATGAGGGCATTGGTGCCGCGGCCGATCAGTTCGTGACGCGCCAGCGCGGCATCGATGTCAGCGTCGGCAAGCCGGGTGAAGCGCGACGGCGCACGCAACACCAGGTACAAGGTCCCCACTGCGACGGCGAATGCCATCGATGCGGCCGTGCGCAGGAAGCGCGCCCCTTCGAGGAGGTAGCCCATGTTCGACCACCGCTCGAATGTCCTCGCGCCGAGACGATGGGAAAGGGTCCCAAAGGTGAGGAAGATCGTGAGCGCCGCGAACGCCAGCACGAGGTCCGTCCGCTCGATCCAGTCGCCCCGGCTCGGGCGCTGAAAGAGCTCAGCCTGCGATCGCGCCGCAATCGCGATGCAGCCCAGAATGATGGCTTCTTCCCAGTCGAACCCTTTGAGGATTGCGGCGACGCTCGCGAGTGTGAGCAGAATCAGGGTGGCGCGGAATGCCGCCTGGTAGCCGCGCGAGAGCCCCCGCGCGAGCACGACAAGAAGCAGACCGGCGAGGGCGGCGGTCAGATGCCCGGCTTCGACGAGCTGCAGCGGAACGATCCGCTGCATGGCGATGAGCCGCGCGTGCACGGCCGGCGACGCGCTGCTGAGGATGATGAGCACGCCGCCGCCGCCAACCAGGCCCCCGACCATCCGCCGGGCGACTTCCAGCCGGCGCGGCGCGTGACGGGTGGCCCGCGCCAGCAGCAGCAGCGAGGCGAGTGCCCACGGCGCGACATAATAAATGGCCCGATAGGCGAGGAGCACCGCCGTCGTGGCGCTCTCCGCCATCGGCAACCGCGCAATCCAGTACGCATCGCTGCTGCCCACGCCCCCTGGGACGAGGCTCGCGACGCCAATCGCCTGCCCGACGAAAAATCCGTGCACCTCGGCCAGCGGGGCGGCAGTCGATCCCGCCGCATGGAAACACGCCAGGAACACGCCGGCCGCAAGCAGCCAGTCGAACCACCCGACGACCGCCAGTTCCACGGCGCCCGGAAAGGTGGCCTCGGCAGCCGCCAGACCGCTGATCCGCCGCGCCAGGAGGCGGGCGAGGGAAGTGGACAACAACACGAGGCCGAACGACAAGCCCGCCAGCGCGAGGACCTCTACGGCGCCCGCAACCCGCAGATCGATCAACCACCCGCCGAGGAGCGCCGCTGCCGTCCACCCGACGAGCCCCGACATGAAGGCGATGGCGATCGCCGCGATGCCGCCATGCAGCTCATTGATCTCGTCGACATCGGAGCGATACAGCCAGAGCCGTACCGCCGGCCCGGCAAGCGGGCCGAGCGTCAGGAAGTTGCTCCACGCAAACGCGACCGCCCCATGACGCCAGCGCTCCTGCCATCGGCACCGCGTGTGTCGAAACGCGATGACGTCGTACAACCCCATCACCGCAATGTTCGCCACGGTGATGACTCCCGCGACGATCAGCCAGCCGGCATCGAAGTTCCTGACCGCCGCGCGCACGTCTCGCGGGTGGATATGCCGCAGTTCGCCCCACGAGAGCGCCAGGACGGCGGCGAACACGAGGAATGGCCACACCGACGCGCCGTGAGCGAGGGACCAGACGAGCGCGACCTCCATGCGGGCGATGACGCGTCGCCCCGCCGACACGACCCCTCCGCGAAGGTGAGCCTCAGTCACCTGGGGACCTGCGAGCGGGGATGGCGGCACTGTTCACCCACGCAATCGCGGCGAGCAACTGGGCGCGCAGCTCCGGCAGCTTGTCCGTGAACCGGTGATTGGCCGCTGGAATCGTGATCATCTTCTTCGGGGTCTTCGCCGCATTCAGCAGGCGCGTCCGGTCCGCGTCCGTGATGTATTCGTCCGTGGCGGACTGGATCATCGCCAACGGGATCGGCGCCACCGCCGCGACGTAGTCAAGCGGAGCGAACGAGGGCTCGTCCGCGTCTCGCTTCATGATAAGCGCGGCCCAGTCCACCCACCGCCAGGCCAGCTCTGCCTTCGAGGGCAGCCCGACCGCGACAACGCCGTCGACCCACGTGCGGTTCCTGGGCTCTCCGGCGGCGACGACGGCCAGCGCCGCGCCTTCCGAGACACCTGACAGGAGGACGGGATGGTGCAGCAGACCTCGACCCATCAGCAATTGGGACATGGCTCCGTAATCGGACCTCGCATCGGCGATGCTGAGATGGTGCGTCCCAGCCGTGAAGGTGGAGAGGTACTCCCGCACGTTGAACCCGACGACCACATAGCCCTGCTGCACCAGGAACTCGGCGATGTGGACCGCGAGGCCGACCCACCCCGCATCGCCGCTGCCCACGATGAGGGTCCCCCGTGGCGGCCCCGCCGGCCTGTACACCGTCAGAACCAGGGTCTTCGTTCTGACCGGAAACTGGATCCGTTCGGTCCCTCCGGCCCGGACGACCCGACTCGAGCACAACGCCAGGAGCATCACGACAACGACGTATCTGCGATTTCGGAGCACTGAACGAAAACCTCGCTCGGCCGACGCGGGTTGCGCCCGGCCTCTTGTTTCTCTGCTCCGGCAAGAGTAGCACCGAGCCTCCGCCTTCTCCTCGGGGGTCATCGCCCGCTCTGTCGTCGCCCCTGGTTGACACTTTCCCCTGGCTCCAACGGGGCGCATGCGAGGCATCGCGGAGCCTGACGAGCTTAAGTACATAGCTGTGAGCGGCTTACCCGCGCGCAGCTCTTCCAGTTGCCACGGGCAACAGGTTTGCGCTGGTCGTCACGGCGAATCGGCGCCCGTGGCTCCACGTCGGTCCGATGCGGGATCCGGCCTTTGCGCTGTTCGCCGATCACCAGTGGAGGACAGAAAACGATGACGGCCTTGCTTTTCGCGCTCGCGATCCTCTCACCGCCCGGTCTGGCCGCGTCACCTCGGCCCGCATCGCAGCCGACCGGGGCGGAGATGCTGCAGGTCGACGGCGCGAAGAACCCCGAATTGATTCCGCAGTGGAGCGTCTGGGGCTACGTCTTCCGCCTGATCGCCGGAGGGCCGCGTCAGCTACCGACCTCTGTGCTCCGCGTCGTCTCGAAGGAAGAGGAGGCGCTCGTCATCAGGGAGGCCGACGCGGTGCAGAAAATCGACGCGAACTGCCAGGCGCGAGCCGTGAAGGCCGCGGCCCTCCTGGATGTCGAGACCAGAGCCGCCGTGGATGCCCGGGTCCGCGCGATTTCACTCGAGTGCCGGAGGGAGACGCTGCATGCCCGCGACAGGGTTCTGGCCGCGCTCAATCCCGAGGCAGCCGCCGCGCTGACCGCATTCGCCGAGTCCACGAAGGCCGGGACCTCCATCAGCCTCCCCAGGAAGGATCTGGCCCGCTTTCTGGAGCCTGAATAACCCGCAAACCCGTTTGTGACCGTGAGGTGTCGTATGAACCGCTATCGTTCTGCCGTGTTCGTGGCGTGTCTGTTTCTCCTGGCATCGGCGTCCGCCTCCGCCAACGACGATTCGTCGGCGATGTCCTTCCCGAGTTGTGGCACGGTCACCAACCGGAACACCAGTTACCAGTATGGCCAATTCAACTGGATCGAATACATCGTGGAAACACAGGGCGTCTTTGATCTGTGCGGCCAGTGGGTGGTCCAGGCCGAAGCCAGCGTGGTGAACGTGGCCAACTCGGGATTGACCGCCACGGGAATCCTGTACGCCAGCGCCAGGCGCCAGGTGATGGTGCCCGCGTACAACCGGACCTATCAGACGAACGGCCGCCACTACGCATCGGGCTCTATTCCGAGCCCGTACAGCGGAGGATGGTGGCCGACGGGGAACACGGCCAGCTTCGCCACTCCGGTTGCCCCGGTCGCGCAGTACGATCCCGCGCTCGACTGCTACAGCCGCGACGGGATCTGGCGCGATACCTGGTGCGATCTCAAGCCCGCCAGCCCCATCATCGTCGACTCACGGCGCAACGGGTACTCGCTCACGAACGTGGACAATGGCGTCTACTTCGATCTGGACGCGGACGGCATTCCCGAACTCGTCTCCTGGACGGATCGCGATTCGGACGATGAGTTCCTGGCGATGGACCGCAACGGCAACGGAAAGATAGACGACGGTTCGGAGCTGTTCGGCGACCACACGCCTGCATACCCTGTCGGGCCCCTCGTGACGACGGCGAATGGCTTCGAGGCGTTGAAGTTTCTTCAGTCACCTTCGTACGGTACGAGCCGGGCAGACGATCTGATCGACGGGAGGGATGTGCCCTTCCGGCGGCTGTTGCTGTGGCACGACGCGAACCACAACGGAATCTCCGAGCCGGACGAACTGCGTTCCGCTTCGGAGGCGGGCGTGATCGGCATCGCCACGGAGTACAAGGAGAAGAGGCGGAGGGATCGTTACGACAACGAGTTCCGCCAGCGCGGAACGATCATCTGGCAGGATGGCCGCGATCCCCTCTACGACGTCTGGCTTCAGCGGCGCCAATAGTCGAAAGGCTTCGGCGGCGACCGACGCCGTCCAGACTCTCAACGGACGTTCTGCCGGGTTCAGAGGCTCACTGCTCAATATGTCTGCACGGTCTTCCCCGCAGACTGAAGCTGTGACCTCCAGAACCTGGCAGATGCGTTTGCATAGCCGGAGAGCTGGCGGTCCCCGTCAGCTCCGGCCGGGCTCCGTCAAGACCGATCCCAACCTTAGCAGGCCTCCCTCTGACTCGCGGATGTCGGGTTCGCCCGCTTCGGAGGGCCCGATAGATCCTGCCGGATCGGACTCCCCGCCAGGATTCCCCGGTGCTGCGAGCCGCTCTCTATCGATCCATCCAGTCAGCTTCGGTGATCCGGCGGGTCCTTCTGGAAACCAGAGTTACGTCGAACACACGTGCAATCAGCCGCCGGCCAGAAGGATTGGCAACCGGGGTGGGCGATTTCGCGTGTCTCGGACTCTCACGATTCCGCCATCAGAACGAGGAGCGCGTTCGAACTCCCACGTTGTCCGCGACTTCCCGGCGCAGTCCGGACAGGCCGTCAAAGCGGTCATCGCTTTGCGTTCGTCGACAGCGGCCCCGGCGCGGGAACGTTGAACAAGGTGGCCCGACCTCTCACTTTGGCAGGTCCGGCGCCGTGGGCCATCCCGGCTCATCCAACATCCTGGAGGACAGCATGCGTCAAGTAACGTTCGCCATCGTGATCATCGGTGCGCTCGCATTTGCCGGCGCGCCCGCTGCGTTTGCACAGTCCGCCCAGCCGGCTGCGGCCAAAGCTGCGGTGCCAAAGGCTCCTGCGAAGCCCAGGGCCCCCTCGGCCGCGCGAGTGCGTGCGACGCCAGGTGCGCCGGTCAATCTCAATGCGGCGTCACTCGCGCAGTTACAGTCTCTGCCGGGGGTGGGACCCAGCACCGCGCAGCGGATCCTCGACTACCGGCAGAAGAACGGCGCGTTCAAGAAAATCGAGGAACTGATGAACGTGAAGGGCCTCGGCGAGAAGAGTTTCCTCAAGCTCAAGCCCCTCATTACCGTCAGTGGAGAGAAGAGCCTCGCGGCAGAGGGGCAGAAGTAGCTTCCGGGTGCCGGCCGCCAGTCGGCGGCCGGCCTCCCGGAGTTCTTGCGACGGCCATGGGAACGAACGAGCGACCTGACGAGTCCGGGCTCACGCTGATCGAACTGCTGTTGGCGCTGTTTCTGGGCGTGGTGATTGCCGGCATGGCACTGCCGATGACCGACGCCGCCCTCGACGAACTGCACACGGGCGCAGCGGCCCGATACCTTGCAGGGCTGGTGTTGAACGGCCGCATGGATGCACTGAAACGGGCGCGGACTGTCGGGCTGCGTTTCGAGCCGTCCGACCCGGACTACGTGTTCGGGCCCTACGTCGACGGAAACGGCAATGGGGTGCGTGCGACCGATATCCGGGCGGGAGTGGACACGCCGCTTGGTGCGGGTCAGCGTCTGTCAGAGCGGTTTCCCGGCGTGCGATTCGGACTGCAGGCGGGCCTGCCCGACGCCGACGGCGTTCGCAGTGCCAGCACCGACGGGGTCCGCATCGGGGCTGCGCGCATCCTGGCGACCGGTCCCGACGGTACCGCTACGTCCGGAACGCTGTACGTGCAAGGGCGCCGGGCTCAATACGCCGTGCGAGTGCTCGGCGCCACCGCGCGTACGCGCGTGTTGAAGTTCGAACGAGGAGCGGGGACGTGGACCAGTCGCTAGTGGAGCGCCGTGTCGACGCGCGCTTCCCGCCACCGCCCTCGCACTCCATTCGCGCGACCCTCCGCCCAGGCTGCATCGTCACGATCATCAACCTGAGTGCCGGAGGCGTGCTGCTCGAAGCGGACCGCCCGTTGCGTCCCGGCGCCCGGGTCCACCTGCAGCTCGTCACGGAAGTGCGAACACTCGTCGTGCCTGCTCACGTTCTGAGATGTGCCGTATGGACGCTGAAGGAGTTGGCTGGTCCCAGGTATCGAGGCGCCCTGCGATTCGAACAGCGGTGCGAGCCGTTCGAGAAAGCACCCCGGGTGGCGGATCGTCTGGAAACCCTCAGCCGGCCCTGACCAGGTGTATTTGCGAACCGCTATTCCTATTCCAGACGGCTTCGGAGGATCTACGAATGCTCGAGTCGAGTTTTTGCGGCCTGCCGCCACAAACCGATGATCGTCAGGATCGCCGCAATGGCAATCCCGATACCTATGTAATGCGTGGCGCCGCGGCGCCGCGATTGCTGGTATCGGGTCTGCGTCTGAGCAAGAGCATCCTGCTTCGTTGGACGGTCGCGTATGGTTTCTACCACCGACCAGACGCCAGACGTTCCGACAGCGCGCTCCCTGTTCGCCTGGCTGATCAGTGGAATTGGCGGAAGGTCTTCCAGGGTTCGCGGCGATGTCGCGCTGCGACGCCTGAGCTCGTGGCCCAGAGATTTGATGGCGCTCTTGACGCGCTCTGCCGCGTCATCCCCTGGACCAGCAGTGGTTGTTCTGGTGAGAAGCAGCGGTCTCGCGACGGCTGACGACGAGAGGATTCGGCGCGTCGCGCACCCCGTGAGCAGGGTCACGCCGACGATCGCGACTGCGACCGAGCGCAATACCGACGCCATATTCCCCGTCGCAGCAAACGACGTTCCACGGGGTAACGACGAGTTCGATACCGATGAGGTCAGCGCAATGTAGAGAGAAACTCCACCAGATCCCTGATGTCCCGCAGCTTCAGGATCTGACCGAAAGGAGGCATGGGAGAAATCGGACTTGTCCGCGAAGCGATGTCGGCTTTGGGAATCCGCCGTACGGCCGGTGGCGTGTCTGATTGCAGCACGAGCTCGGTCTGGGTCTCGCCGCGCAGCGTGCCGTCGAGTCGGTCGCCGTTCCGCAGGGTCACGTGCACCACGCCGAACCCGGGCGCGATCCTGGCATTGGGCTCCATCAGCGCCTGGAGTAGCACGTCGCGAGTCAACGTCGCACCGATACGGGTCAGGTTCGGACCGACATCGGAGCCGTCGGTGCCGATCGTGTGGCATCGCGGGCATCCGGCTGCCGGGTTCCCGCCGAAGGTCTCTCCGCCCCGTCGTGCGTTTCCACCGGTGAGCAGGGCATCGCGGAAAGCGGCGCCGATGCTGTCCGCAGATCGGGCCGTTCTGTATGATTCGAGTCGCGCATTCAAGGCGGGAGAGCCGCTCGACTGAGCCGCGTCGACGACGTCGATGCGCAGGGCCGGTGGAAGATCGCCAACCTTGTTCACATAGGAGGCTAGCAGCTCCTCGGCCGGGCCGCCCTTCATCCCGCCGAGCACCCCGAACGCGGCCTGCTTGTCTTCGACGGAGCCGCTGGTCAGGACTGCCTGCAGCTGTTGAACCTTCGCCGCATCGGTGAGCGGGAGCGTCGGCAGGATCCCGAGCGCTGCCCGTCTGACATCGGGATCGCGGTCCGCCAGGGCGCCCTGCATCACTGTGTTCATGTCGGGGACCTTCAGCGCCTGCAGCGCACGGAGCGCGGCGACGCGGACCTCCGGCGAGCTGTCGCTGCGAGCCTGCAACTTCAGCGCGGGCGCCGCGGCCTGGGCATTCAATCGGCCGGCTGCATCGGCGAGGGCGATCTTCATCGCCGGGCTCACTGGGTTGGTGTGCATGAGGCGCAGGACGGCGGTGCGCGCGGCGGCGGCCGGCCTGGGCGGCGGCGCGGGTCGATACATGCCGTCAACCCGATCGAGCGTCGACGGCCGTGGCCATACGCCGAGAGTAGCAATCGACTCGACCCGCATCGGCTCGGCTCGGCTGTCGTCGGCAGCGTACGCTGCGAGGCGCGTGACCGCGTCGATCGTGCCGAGGCGCAGGTTCGCGTTGATGCTGCGGCGGATGAGCGGCGCGTTCGTGAACCGTCTGTCGCCGAGTAGCCCCGCCAGTGCCGCCATGGCCTCCGGAATCCCACCATCGTCATTCACCGCGCGTGCGGCCTCTGTGACCACCTGCTCATCGCGATCCGCGAGATACCGGGCGACCTCCGCGCCCTTCATACGACGGAGCGCAACGATGGCCGCCAGGCGGACCGCGCGCGACGAATGACTGCTCAGCGCCCCGAGGGTGGCCCCGTCCCCGATTCGCGCGAGCGCGGTGCTCCCGACGTGTCTCAGGTAGACGTCGCGGCCGGCGTTCGACGCGAGCATCTCCACCAGCGGACCAGTCGCCGGTTTGTACCCGAGCCGGCCGAGCGCTTCGGCGGCGAAGAACCGCGTGCGGGGTGCCTTCCTCTGCAGCAGCGCCAGGAGAGCGTCCGATGACGGCGCGTAACGAATGTCCCCGAGAAGTCTGGCGGCCTGTGCGGAAATCTCGTCATCCCCGTCCTGGAGGAAGGGCATGAGAAGTGCGGCGGTGCCGGGGTCCTTGCGGGACAGTTGCCCGAGCCCCCACAGCGCGTGGATCCGGGCGAGCTGGTGCGATCGATCACGCGCGGCACCGAGCAGCGGCTGCACCGCTCCCCGCGTGACCAGCTCGAACTGGGCCTTCTGTCGGATGCGCATGTCGACATGCCGCAGGAGCGTGGACAGTTCCGCCGGCGTGCGCGTCGCGAAGTCGGCTCCCAACAGCGATCGCACTTCGTCGCGGAGGGGGCTCCCGGCGTCTTTCGGCGAATCGAGTTTCCAGATCCGCCCCTTGCCCTTCGAGGTCCAGCCGTTGATCCAGTCGGTGAGATACAGCGCGCCCTCGGGTCCGAACTTCATGCCGACGGTCAGGATCCCGCGGAGCAGGACCTTGTCGCTCTCGAGCGCGAACCCGGCTCCCTGGGGCTTCAGCCGGAAGGCGTAGACCCGCGCGTTGTCCGGCGATCCAGGAAAACTCGAGACGAAAAAATGATTCCGCCATGCTTCCGACAGTGCCGTTCCGGGGTTGAACGCCATACCCGACGGCCCGGCATGATACGGCGCAACCGGTGGCAGGATGTACTCGGCC
This sequence comes from Acidobacteriota bacterium, assembly GCA_031361295.1. GTDB lineage: Bacteria > Acidobacteriota > Vicinamibacteria > Vicinamibacterales > 2-12-FULL-66-21 > JALZOC01. Next base: position 21,782 of record JANMCN010000119.1, read on the forward strand.
TGGCCGTCGAACCACGGCTTGAACAGCGACTCGTCCATCCAGACGTTGTAGCCGTTGTTCTCCGGATCCGTGTACTTGCCGTACTGCCAGTTCGCGCGCCAGCCGCTATCCGACCCTTCCGTGAGATAGACGAGGCGTTCGGTCTCGCCCTCGTGGTCGCCGTCATTGTCGACGCTGATCAGATCGCCCAGTTCATCGAACGCGAATTCCTGCAGGTTGCGGATGCCCGCCGCAAACACCTCGAAATCCGTTCCATCCGGGTTGGCGCGCAGTACCGCCCCCTGGTTCGGGTATGACCACCGGCGGCCGGTGGCGTCTACGACGCTGAAACCGATGTCGCCGACTTCCCAGTAGATGCGGCCGTCGGGACCGAGCGTGACGCCCGAGATGCCGTGGCCGCCGAACGCGGGGTGGATGTTGTACCCCACACTCACCGGTGTCTGGGAATCGATGGTGCCGTCGCCATTCTGATCGTGCATGCGCCAGAGTCCCGGGGCGATGCCGAAGAAGATGTCGCCACGGTGGTAGAGAAGGCCGCCGACCACGTCGAAACCGGCATCGGAGTTGAACCCTTCCAGCATCACTTGGGAGACATCCGCCACCCCGTCCCCGTCCGTGTCCTGGATCCGAACCAGGCGTTCCTTCAGCTCTGCCAGGTCACGCTCGTCGTGCGAGCCGTCCTTGTTGAGATCGTCGATCCACATGTTCGCGGCGCTGTGCCCAGGTGCCAGCTCACGCGCGTAGAACTTCTGCAGGTCTTCGTGTGTCTTGAGCGTGTGCGCGAGTGGCACCCAGGTCGGATGCGCCCGGATGTCGAGCGGCAGGCTGGCGCGGCTCGAGCTCGCGACGTAGAGCGTCCCGTGTTCGTCCAGATCGATGGCGACCGGGTCGGCGACGAGTCCCTCCGGCGCGAAAATCTTCACCTCGATCCCCGGTGGCATCTCGACCGAGACCTGGCGGCGCTCGTCCGCGGCCAGCCGGACCGCCTCCGCCGGTGCGAGCCGGACGATCTTCGGCGGCGTGGGTGCCGTCGCCGGCTGACCCTGCCGGCCGCTCAGGAGTGCGGTCGGCGCCAGCGCGAGACAGAGCAGCAGGTAGCGCAGGCGGAGCTGGGGGAGGTGCAGGGAGAACATCGGCGCATCCTAGCACCAGAGCGTGCTCTGGCGTCGGGAACCACGTAACCGCCACGCCGACGGCTGGACGCCGTCGTCAGCGGGGTCGCGACTACCCTTTGGGCCGACGCGTCATTCGCTTGCGAATGGCGGCCGATTTGTTCTTCAGCCGGCTGGAATCCGTTCTGAGAGTCCCGGTGTGCGCGACGGCCCGCCGGCCCCCCATCCGCAGGAGCAGCGCGCCTCGGCGGACTCTGGCGATTTGTTCGAGCAGCGCATCGGGCAGGCACGGCTTGGTCAGGACCAGGTCCACGCCGGCTGCCTCCGCCTGCGCGGACAGCTGCGTGTCATGAACCCACCCGGTCAGCGCAATCACCCCGCATTCGCGCGTCTCGAGGTCTGCCCGGAGCAGCCGGCAGAGCGCCCACCCATCTGCACCGGGCAGGGAAATGTCGGTCACGACGACGTCGGGGTGGTGCTTCTGGGCGCTCGAGAGCGCGTCGGGGGCCGTGGCGGCCGTCCAGACGTGCAATCCCGAAAAGCGGAGGAACGCCGAGTACAGCTGCAACGTGTCCTGGTCGTCGTCCACGAGCAGGACACTCGTAAGACGTTCGGGATGAGGGGTGATGTGGAGAGCCATGTCTTGCGGCTCCGCTGCTGGATTCAAGATAGGCCTGCGGCGGCACGAATGCAAGGGGGAACGCTCGGGCCGTGGCGCGTGTGTCACAAAGTGAGAATCGGGAGAACACAGGTGCCCGCGCTCCGGGTAGTCGGCGCTACAGTTCCTGCGCGCGTTTGGGACTCAGCCGGCCGAAAGAGCCGCTCCGCGCTGGCGACCGTCCTGCATTGCGCAGGGCGTGCTCGGTCGCAGGTATGCGTTGGCGTGACAAGGAGAAGGACGGAAAGGGGTGACGGTCAGCGTCCGGGGCGCGCGTACGGATGGGGGCCTTCAGTCGCGCCGGGGCTCGCGGCGTCGTTGCGGTAGACCTTGCCGTCTTTCATCACGAACGTGACGCGTTCCGTGGCGGTAATGTCGGCGAGCGGGTCGCCCGGGACCCCGACGATGTCCGCGAGCTTGCCGGGCTCGAGGGTGCCCAACGTCTTGTCGAGGCCGAGCAGCGTCGCCGATGCGAACACAGTGCGAAGCGCGGCGGCTGTCGTCATACCATTGCTCACGAGGAGTGCGAACTCCTGCGCATTGCGGCCGTGCGGGCTGACGGCGGAATCGGTGCCGAAGGCAATTTTCACCCCGGCATCGAGCGCGCGCTTGAAGGCCCCCGACCGCGCGGCGACGGCGGCGCGGGCTTTCGCGGCAATTTCCGGGGGGTACTGCCGGTCGCTCGCCTTGCCCGCGACATACTCTCCCGCCATCAGTGTGGGCACGAGGAAGGTGCCCCGCTCCTTCATCATCGCCACCGCCTCGTCGTCGAGGAAGGACCCGTGCTCGATTGAGTCGATCCCCGCGCGGATGGCCACCTTTGCGCCGGCGGCGCCGTGCGCGTGCGCGGCAGTGCGCTTGTTCAGCCGGTGCGCTTCGTCCACGATGGCATCCATCTCCGCCTGGGTGATCTGCGGTGTGTCCACGGCGTCCCCGAGCGACAGCACCCCGCCGGTTGCGCACACCTTGATCACGTCGGCGCCATACTTCACCTGGAACCGCACCGCGTCCCTGAACTGATCTGCGCCCGCCGCGATTCCGTCCGAGATCCCAGGCTCAGGGCCGAAGCGCTGATAGGGAAATCCGCTGGTGTCGCAATGACCTCCGCGCGCCCCCAGCGCGTGGACGGCGACGAGCATGCGCGGACCTGGAATGATGCCGGTGCGGATGGCGTTCCGCAGCCCCACATCGATGTAGTCCGTCGAGCCCAGGTCGCGGACCGTCGTGAACCCCGCGAGGAGGGTGCGCTCCGCGAACTGGGACGCCCGGAGTGCCGACTCTGCCACAGTGCGGCGCAGGCCGACGACGGTGTCCGCATTCCAGTCGTCCGAGGATTCGTCAGAGAGGTGGGTGTGCGCGTCGATGAAGCCGGGGAGGAGCGTGACGTTGCCGAGGTCGATCACCGGGGTTCCGGCTGGAATCGCGATGCGCGATCCAGCGGCCGAGATCGTCGTGCCCTCGACGAGGATGACGGCGTCCGACACCGTCGCATTGGAACGGCCGTCGAACATCCGCGCGGCCTTGATGGCTGTCACCGGCGGCCTGGCCGCCTGGCGGGCCAGCGCAACGGGAGGCACGAGAGCGAGGACGAACAACGCCAACGCCAGCACTCGTCGCATTACGGTCTCCTTGATCGGAAGCCGTGGGAGCTTAACAGAAGGGAGTCGACACTGCCGCAGCGACTCTTCTCACCGGCGGAGCGCCGGGACCGTTCGAGACACGACCCTCACCGGTGGACCGCTCTCGGATGCGCCTTGCGCAGGCCGCGCGAGCGGGGGGATATGAATTCTCGAGCAGTAGGACATACATGCCGATCGAAAGGCGCACGGTTTCAGTCGACATCCGTCCGATAGCCCTACGGTTCATGCGTCTCGCGACGCCGTCTGTCGCCGCCGCTGGTTGAAATGTTTCCAGGCGGACATCAGCGGGACTTCCGACCAGCGACATACGCTCGCTTTCATCCAATTCACGGACGACTTCGGCTGAAGGACGTAAGTCTTACCAACGGCTGAGTTCTATTCACCGCTCACACGTCGGTGGGCTGGACATCGCCTGCGAAAATGCCGGCATCTCGGGCGGGGTCGGCCACGGCGCGCCCCTTGCTGCGCATAAGTCCCCGGTGTCGTGTGAACGGCGCTCGACGCCCTCATGTTCGGGCCTGTCGCCGCGCGTCGCCATGGCTTTCAATCCGATTGCACGAATCGACAAATATTTTGATCAACAACACCGTACGCATCGTTGCCCTCGTGTTCCTGGCTGTCGCGCTGCGACCGGAGACGTCCGCTGCGCAGGCGTTGCCCGCCGGATGGCAGTCGGTCGATGTAGGGGCGGTCGGCGCGGCTGGCTCCGCCAGCGGAGACCTGGCGGCTCTTTCAGTTGACGGTGCGGGAGCAGATATCTGGGGGACGGCGGATGCGTTCCATTTCGTGTACACGAGCCTCACTGGCGACGGCTCGGTCCTGACCCAGGTCACGAGCGAGGAATACGTCGCCGACTGGACGAAGGCCGGAGTCATGATGCGGGAGACGCTCTCTCCTGGCTCGAAGCAGGCCTCGATGTTCGTCAGTGCAGGCAAGGGGTTCGCATTTCAGCGGCGGGTCGCCACGAGCGGCGTCTCCACGAGCACGAGCGGCGGCACCGGGAGAGCACCTTACTTCGTGAGGATGTCGCGGTTTGGCAGCACGTTCACAGCATCGATGTCGGCCGACGGGGCGAACTGGACGACCGTGGGTTCCGAGACGATCGCAATGGCCGCAACAATCAACGTCGGAGTGGCCGTGAGCAGCCACGTCGCGTCGTCGCTGGCAACGGTCACGTTCGCATCGACCGCGGTCGCGCAGGCGGGCAGCCCGACGGGCACCACGACCGAAACGATGGTCTTTCTTCGGCATGGGGAAAAGCCATCCGGCGGATACGGACAGCTGACGTGTCAAGGGCTGCAGCGGGCACTCGCACTTCCCACCGTGCTCACGGCCGCGTTCGGGTCGCCGCAGGCCGTCTTTGCACCCAATCCGACGACGAAGGTGCCAGACAGCGCCGGCAGTTTCTACTATGTGCGTCCGCTCGCGACGATCGAACCGACCGCGATCAGGGTGGGCCTCCCGGTGAATACGCAATACGGGTATACGGACAGGGCTGGCCTGCAGGGAGCCCTGCTCAGCAGCGGGTATGCGTCCGCCACCGTGTTCATCGCCTGGGAGCACCTGGAATTGCAGGTGGTGGTCCAGAACATCATGACGGCCTACGGCAGTGGCGTCACCGTGCCGGCGTGGCCCTCCGGCGACTTCGACAGCCTCTATGTCGTGCGGGTGACGAACGCCAGCGGCGTGACCAGTGCGCAGTTCGAGCATGCCTACGAAGGGCTGAACAACCTGCCAACCACCTGCCCGAACTGAGATTCATGCGCGACAGCGTCACGGTTGTCCCTGCACCGTCCGGTAGAGTGGTGACGTTGAACCGGGTCTGCGCACTTGCGTGCGCAGTCGGGTTGTTGGGGGTCGGCCTCTCGGGCGCGGGCCCGGAACCGGAAGGGCCCACGGCAGCACGAGTGATACGAAGATTTTCAGCACCCGAAGCCTCGCAGGCCGTCGCCGTCGACAGCCTTTCCTTTTACGCGATTGCCAGTTCGGCAATCGGGAAGTACGAGAAGACGACCGGGCGGCCAGACCGCAAGTGGAAGGGCGATCCAGACGGTCCCGTCACCCACTTGAACAGCGGCGTCGTGTTGCGGGGGAAGCTGTATTGTGCACACTCCAATTACCCCCACACGCCCATGGTGAGCTCCATCGAAGTCTTCGACACAGAGCAGATGACGCACCTCCGGTCCATGCCGCTCCCAACTGGTCTCGGATCTGCGACGTGGGTCGACTACGGCGACGGCGGCTGGTGGGTGACGTTCGCGCACTACGACGGGGTTGGCGGCGAGGCGGGGAAGGGGTCCGGCGCCACAAGACTCGTCCGATTCACCAACGACTGGCGCCAGGACAAGGCGTGGTCCTATCCCCCGGCTGTCATCGCGCGGTGGGGCGGCATGAGCAGTTCCGGCGGTACGCTGGACGGACGTCACGTGTTCTACACAACCGGACACGATGCGCCGGAAATATACCTCCTGAAGGTGCCTCGAACCGGGCACGAACTGGTCCTTGAGGGAATCGTTCCCGTCGAAAGTGAGGGCCAGGGTATCGCTGTGGACCGTATCGAACACGTCCTCTACTCAATCCAGCGTCGAACGAAAGAAGTACTCGTGTCGATCCTCTCGAGCAGCCCGCGATAGCCGCCTGACGAGGGGCGACGCGTGTGCGACACGCGCGAACGCCCCCAGGCGCTGATGTGCTGGTCTGAGGAACCAGCTGAAGTTCTCGAGGTGCCGAGGCCCTGTTCCCGCGGCGGCCAGTACGTTCGTATTGGATGAACTGTTTCCTGTTTAGAGCTCCTCCTGCCCCAGATTTCCCCATCGGCCCTCGCCGCGCAAACATCAGGCTTACGATCCTCGCACCTTCTTATGGAATGGCGCTTGCGATCCGCGCCGCTTGGCGAGGGTGCAGGTTTCCTCGACGGGCGGATTGATCGGTCCGTTGATTCGGATCGGGACGGAACCTGAACAGTATCGGTTGTTGTCCGTTTCGAGTCGGCCAGTGAAGGAGGACGCATGCGTCCACAGATTATCGCGCTGACATGGCTGCTGGCTGGCTCAGTCGCGGGGGCGAACCCGGTCATTTTCTCCAACGGCCAGGTGACAGGCAGTACCGCGTGGTGCGACTCGGGACCGAACCGCTGTGGTGGCAGCGGAACGTGGATCCTCTACGACGACTTCAGCCTTCGCAGCGCTGCCACGGTCACCGGCTTCACGGTTGGTGAAATCATCAACCCGGGCTTCCCCTCGGACTACATCCGAACTCATTGGTCCATCTGGGGGGCCGACCCGTTGCTGGCGGGCGTCAGGCCGCTGGCCTCCGGCAATGCCATCGCGACGCTCCAGGCGCGTGGCAACCCCCAGGGGCCATTCGGTGAATGGCTGTTCACTGTGGGCGGCCTTGCCGTTTCGCTCAACGCTGAGACGACGTACTGGCTTGGCGCCACCCACCTCTTCGTGCGCGATCCGCGAGGAGCGGCCATTCAGCCAGGCACCGTTCGCCTGCGAGCGAGCGGGAACAACATCGTCGGTTTCAAGCAGTCCTCCACGAACGGCTTGCGGAGCGAGAACCCGATTCACGACACGTACTTCACGCTGACCGGCTCCTCCGAATCGCCACTTCCCACGCCGGAACCCGGGTCATTCCTGCTGGTGGGGTCGGCGCTGGTCGGCATGCGACGACTGACCAAACGCCGGTCTCGAGGTGCCGAGCGCTGGGTCGAGCCGACGAGGCAAGGCGACAGCGTGGCGCGCCATGTCTGACCAGGCAGCCGAACTTCGCACGGGAGTCTGTTATGGCATCTCAGGCGGATGTTGCCGGCATGAACCCCGTGGTGGCACATCACGCTCCTGGCGTCACCCGCCGCGGTTCGGTCGGACGCGCAGGTAGCCCTGGAGCGTGTGATAGGAGATGCCCAGTTCGCGACAGGCCATCCGCTTGTTGTTGCTGCAGCGCTCCAGCACCAGCCGCGCGTAGCGGCCGCCCCACGCGCGCATCGAGAGTCGGTCGCGCATGGCCGGGAGCAGCGCGTCGGTATACCCGCCGAGGATCGCCGGCGGCAGATCGTCGAGCTCCAGGCACGGCCCGCCTGCCAGCGCCACGGCGCGCTCGATGACCCGTTCCAGCTCGCGCACGTTGCCGGGCCAGTCGTACGCGAGCAGCGCGTCCGCAGCCGCGGCCGAGAGGGACAGCGGCCGGAACGTGCGGTGGCGCTCGAGAAAGTACCGCGCGAGTTCGAGGACGTCGTCGCGCCGGTGGCGGAGCGGCGGCACCTGCACGTCGACGCCGTTGAGCCGGTAGAAGAGATCGAGCCGGAAGCGGTGCTGCTCGACGAGCTCCGAGAGCGGCCGATTCGTCGCGACGACGATCCGGGTGTCGATCCGCCGCGCGGTCGATCCCCCGACGCGCTCGACCGAGAGATCTTGAATGGCGCGCAGCAGCTTCGCCTGCGCGGCCGGGGAGAGGTCCGACACTTCATCCAGAAACAGCGTGCCGTCGTGGGCATGCTCGAACTTGCCGCGGCGGCCGCGCACCCCGGTCGCGGTCCGGTCTTCGATGCCGAAGAGCTCCGCTTCGAGCAGGGTCTCTACAATCGCGGCGCAGTTGACGGCGACGAAGGGGCCCTTGCGCCGCCGGCTGAGCTCGTGGATCTGGCGGGCGACGAGTTCCTTGCCCGTCCCGGACTCTCCTTCGTCACCACCCTAGTAGAACGCTCCGCGTAG